>JAHFMB010000084.1 GCA_023269245.1 Candidatus Tayloriibacteriota bacterium | reverse complement strand
TGCGGCAGTACCGGCACTACCGCGGTAGTGCCGTGGTAGTGCCGCGCACGTATGATTGACACTTTTCTAAAAATGAATAGTGGCATGCGTTGTACCTGCGTTTGGTGTCATGTTGACATCAACAAGGGAGAGGGTATCGTCATTCCCGACGATGTGGTGAGTCGATTCCGCGTTATTTTCTTGTTTGCCGCATGATGACTGACTGGATTACCTCTGAAGGCAACGAGGAAGAGAGTTCTCAACGCCCTCTGGCGGAATCCGTCGCACGGCGCAACGTGGAAGAACGCGATCTATGGATACGACGATAAAAAAAGGATGCATGTTTGGCCGAAGCTGCGTGCCCACAAACACCATTTCACCGCGGGATCTATATCAAGCAAGAACAAGCTGAAAAGTGATTTTGTGGTGATCGGCATGAAGCAGACCTATGTCAATCATGGTCAGGAGTTCCTCCCCGGTAAAGACTCGGATGGCAGCGGCCCGCGTAACCTTGCACAAGCCGCTACTGCCGACGCTGATGGCAATAATAGTAATAATAATAATAATAATAATTCAGGCACCCAGGCTACAATTAATATCCCTGCTAGGGGCCTTTTGAATTGGCAAAGTCAAATAAGAAACCAGCGAAGAAAGAAACAACCTATGATTGCGGCAGCCGTGGCCCGGCAACGCGTACACTTGACGAAGTTATCGCGGCGTCTGATGGAACTAAAGCAGCAGCTAACCCAGAGTTTGCGGAGGTTCAGCTGGGACGCATTCATGGACAACGAGGCCCTGATGACCCGGTATACGGGTTTCTGTGAGGCTCCTCTGCTATCCGCTCTTTACCGGAGTTTTCTTACAGCTGAACTGAGGGAACTGTACGAAGGCCTGGGCCCGCGCGGGTTAACCTTCAAGGATGCATTGGCCCTGACGTTGGTCAAGCTCCGACAAAATTTCGCCTTTTATCATGTTGCCTACCTATTTGGGACATCGACAAGCACCGCCAACAGGGCATTTCATGCCATGATCGCTTGTATTTCTGCATATTTCAGCCACGATGTTGTAAATCCTCTGACAAACGGTAAGCTCAACATCGACTACATCAACACCGACAAGCTGGCATACTTCACGAATTATTCGAATCTCGCCATCATCATTGACTGCACGGAATTTGAGATTGAGACGCCGGATGATATGTACATGCAAGGTCTCACCTATTCCAATTACAAGAAAAGGAATACTGCTAAAGTCCTGGTCGCCCGAAGCGTCACAGGCGAAGTGGTATATGTTTCCAAAGTATATGGCGGCCATATTTCAGATAAGCAGGTAGTTGAGAATTGCGTAGACCTCTGGGATGCGCTGGTCGAGTATAACCCAAAGTACAAAGCGGAGAAGAAATTCATCGGTGTCATGATGGACAAAGGCTTTAATACCCACGATTTTCTGACATCGAAAGGGATAGAGATGGTGCAACCACCTTTTGCGGCCAAAGATTCCATCATGTCCGACCGGAGCTTGGAAAAAACGAGAGAGATCGGAGGCGGGCGAATTATCATTGAGCACACAATGAGGACTGCGAAAAAAATGTTGATTTTGCGCCATCGTGTTCCGGTTACAACAGTAGCAAATTTCGACGACATCGTGCGTACTGTCTTCTTCTTGTCAAATTATTTCAGCTACCGCTCAGGAAAGCGCCCAGGAATGACTCGGACAACTTGAATTTGTATATATGACTGAAACAAGAATTTTTTTTTTTAATAATAATAATAATAATAAATAATAATAATTGTTTACAATATACCATGCCATTCCGATTGAAGTAGGCCGCAGCTGAGTATCGCTTTTTTATAGTCGCCAGCATCTATTCTCAGTTTCTTCACCATGTCTTGTTTCGACCCCAACGAATAATTTTTTTTTTGTTTACATCCTTTCGCACGACGGCGACGATTACTGTGGTCTGAATCAGATTCATCATCGTCCGAGTTGTCCATGTCATCTGCCTCCGAGTCGGCCTCGGACTGGACAGAGTCAGGCGGCGGCGGACGATTTTTCTCGAAGATATACTCCGAGAGTGGACGCACCGCGTCCACTTTGATGATGCCCGTCGGGCGCCCCCACAAAGGCGTCATGGAGGTTTTCGATGTGGCCTCCAACGTACCTGCTCCCAGAAAATGTAGAAGCCATAAAAGGATCCCGATGTGGCAGCAGTCTTCATTGATACTCGCTTGGCACTGACAGAACTTGAAGACAAATCTCTGAACGGCACCGTGCAACACCTGCAAATGCAGGTATACGTCGAAGTGCTCAGAGAGCACCATCGACCTCGGAATTTTGGCGTGCATGAACATGAAACCTGACTCCGAGTTGGGCGTCACCGTGGCAGTGACCCCGGGCAGCGTAACCGTGGCGGCTGCCAGGGCGGTCTGCCGGAGGGAGATTACTTTGATGGCGGCCCCGGTGTGCAGTATAGATACCGCTCGAGAAAACCCCATCTTGTAACTCTTTGGTGGCAATGGTTGGATTTGGCTGGGTGAAAGGCGCGGCTGGAACTTGCCCGCGATGAGAAAGTCTAGTCGAGCGCATTGCTCCAAAATATTTTGCCTTGCTGTCAGCCGATCAGCGGGCATGTCCGCGTCGTTGGCGGCAACATTTAAGGGCAGGTACTCGCCAGATAATGGATGAATGAATCCGCTTTGAAACCCGCTGGCATTATCCAATCCCGTGATGGCTCCGACAATATCTGCCAGCGATTTGAGAGCGGCCTGACTGTTAGGCGCGGCAGCTCGGATTTTCTCGTACAATCGCGCCCATGATTCGTTCGTGTATTTCCGCGTGGTCTCCGGACAATTCCAACAGACGCTACACCAGAAACAGACCAATCCGGTGAGAAGCTGGAAGAACGAGAATTTTACCGCAGGAGCGGCGCGCGCGGCCCGTGTTGCCAAAAAATCCTGCAGATGTTTAGAATACGTTTCCGGGTCGTCGTTGTTACTATCGCTTTCCGATTTAGACGTCCGATATTCAACAAACTGATTCACAAATTTCTTCGCAGTCACTTCCCCGAAACCTTCACGGGAAATCCCGCAGAACAACGTGAAATCGCACGACACCAGAAGAGAAAATACAACAAGATCACTTGCACACCAAATTGAGTACTGATTACCACAACTCAAGACGGAGTGCTTGGCAGTTGCAGAATAGAGGCAGCATTGGAGCTTACTCCCCGTCTTCTTGCGTATCAAACCGCCGAATAACACCTTCCCTGTAGCGAGAATCGCAAGATCCCCATCCTCCGTTACGATCACATCGATCGCCGACGATCGTTGAAGCTGAGCCAGTTGGCTGTCAGCCTCGAAAGGCGCCACTAGGTATTCGATTTTTCTGGTGGATAGGAATTCCATGGCACATTGAACCATAGACCAGGTCACTCGAAGACTTCTCCGAAGCAACTTTGTGAATACATTCCAGTTTTCGTCAGCGTCCTCCTCGCTCATCTGCCAGGCAGCTGCGTAACTTTTCTCGCGTGCATCCTGGCGGCCGGGAACGGATTTGCACGGCGGCCTCCTGCCGTCGAACACGAAAATCATTCTGGCTACCCCCATCGACTTGTAGAAGTCAATATCTTCGTGAAAAGTACTGTGAATGACGTCTATCACTCCCTCAGGAGGGTCTGCGAGGTCATCCTGGGATACCATGGACAAATCTGACGCCAGGACGGCCGCATTCCTGTCCATGAGGCGATTTAATGCCTTAACGAGGATTATGCTAGCGTCTAGCCCAATTCTGCGGTCCTTTAAATCGCCCGAGAGAGACTTCTTGCCGAAGGGAGCGAGTCCTGCTTTCTTCAATTCGCTCACTCCAAGAAAGCTGAGCAAGCCACAAGGACCCATTCGCTACTATTCATTTTTAGAAAAGTGTCAATAGAGCAAGAACGGCCTTTTGAAATGATCTGAATCTTACAAATCTGCTTATCACAGCGTCCAATGGTGAGGTTGAACGCCTAAAAGCGCCACAACTCGACGTGCCACAGGGTGATGGTCAAGGTTGATGCTTGGAGTGTCAAAATTTCTATTATTTTATTATTTCACGATTGGGTAAGTGAACGCCGATGAAAACTATATGAACATGCAGAGGACTAGTAGACGAACAAAATCTACATAGTAAGTCAAGTGCCAGGACAGAGCTGAGCTGAGCTATAGCACTGCAAACACGCACGCACCGCTTTTTTTTTTTTGTAAGAGCAGAAAAAATTCAAGTTTTCTAATAAAAAATTGACTTGAAATAGGTCTATTGTTGTGGGGAGAAAA
>JAHFMB010000083.1 GCA_023269245.1 Candidatus Tayloriibacteriota bacterium | reverse complement strand
GACAATCCCACTGCCCGGTGATCGAGACTCCAAGAAGACGCTCGCGCTCGCAATGCTCTTTCCATCCTTTTGAAAGATACGGAAAATTGGTGAGCATGGACTGATATGTACCAAGAATGGCAGCCACGCGCATCTTTTTCATGAGGGTCTTTTCTGTATCCTCCACACGGGCGACAATCTCCGAAAGATTGCAGAACTGTTTTGATTGGAGGATAATCTCGCCGCACGGATTGACCCCAATCGGACCGACAATATGCTGGCCGGTCGAATCAAAATAACCTTTGTATTCTTTGAGAGCTTTGATGCGGCGCTCTGGAAGGGTCGTGGCAAGTGAACCACGGTTGAATATGCCGCGTTCGCCAGATCTGCTCTCAATAAGTGCCATCCATTCCTTGAGAAACTCCTCATTTGAGGGCTTATTGACGTATACAGCCGAGTTGTTGGCCAGCATGCGGTGCGGATGAGTATTGTAGAAGGCGCCCTGCTTTGCATCACGAATCTCCTGGTCATCAAGGTCAGAGAGTGAAATGAGTGCACTGCGACGGACGCCTCCCGCGACGATACATTCGCCAATCATACAGGCGATGTCATGGACATCAATGTTGCGAAGACGTTTGCCCTGACGCGTAAAAATAGTCTGTCGGGTAAAATCGAGTAGCCGACGCAGCGGCTCGGGACCTGAAGCCTTGCCTCCCATGGTCTTGAGACGCTCGCCAAGCGGACGAACTTGCGAAAAATCAAAAGTAACGTCCTTACCTGATGCCCACGTGGTCGCGCCGAGCACAAACGCATTGCACCATCCTTCCTTCGAATCTTCGACGACATGTGTGCCAATCTTCTCACCCGTCTGCATCATGAGCTGCGGAAACTTCTGAACATTGGCACTCTCGGCTGAAAATCCAACACCGGTACCGCACATAGAGATGTACATGATCTCAGATAAATCTTGGAATGACTCCGGCGCGATGTATGAACAATTGTATGCACAGACATTTGTCTTGCGAGCCGCATCACCGGCGAATTGCAGCAAACGCATCGAAGGAATAGCCGACTGTGTCAAAATAGATTCACGAATTTCTTTGTACTCAGCATCCTTGAGTTTGTTGCCGAGATTTTCTTTCATGAATGCGATGTAGCGATCGACGGTCTCGATCCATGTCTCACGCCGTCCGTCCTTGTCCATCCATCGTGAGTATGTACGATAGTAGACAAACTCACCGAGAGCATTGCGGAAATATTTTTTTGAGTCCGCAGCGAGTTTGCGGACATGCGGAGGAACCTCGATACCGACGGCACGCTTTTTTGCATGCTCTTCGCGGTACAACACATAGTGCTTTGCGGTCTTGACGTAGTCAGATCTCATCAGCTCCGCCTCAACGATATCCTGAACTCCCTCAACCGTCGGGATAAAGTTGGTGAATTTGCGCTTGATGCGCGTCAATTCCGAAAAAACCTGCTGTGCAACGAGCTGTGCTTCTTCCATCGACCCTTCACTGACCGTGTTCATGCCTTTCCAAATGGCGTTGGTGATCTTTTGCAAATCAAAAGGCACTATGCGTGCATCTCTTTTTATAATCGTTGGGATGGAAACCGCCTTGGCCGCCCCTTTTGTGGCAGTCTTTTTATTTTTGGGCATACTCGTTGTGTAAACAGCTCTCGCTGATAAATGTTTTTTAATAATGCAAACCGATGTGCTGGTCTTCATGATCGAGACGGGCGTGTCACACGATCAGGAAATGTATATTTGTATCTATTGTACCGCCGTTTGATGATGAAGAAAAGTTTTTTTATGACTTTTTTCTGTTATTCATCACTTGAAATGAAATTCTGCCCTCTGTGAAGTCCCTCTGTCAAAATGAGGTGTATTTTCAAGCATTATTGAGCGAAAAAAAATGGTTTTTTAAGTCACAGGCAAAAATAGTTTTCTATTTCTGCACATTCAAGCTCAAAGATGAGCCACTTATCCACAGTTTTTTACTATTTCTAAAATGAAAGCGTCGTCCCTTTCTTCAATCCAAATGCAGCCGCGGTATGTGCGTTGATTTCCAACACAAACTGGACATCTCCAGGCGATATGAACGTGTGAGGGTATGAATCCGGAGAAATATTTTCTGTAATACCGACGACTGTGCGATGTGCATTGATCCAAACTATGTCCAGCGGAAATTTCATGTCCTTCATCCAAAAACTGACACTACCCGCGCGTGGAAATATGAACAGCATGCCCTGATCCGAGGCGATGGACGAATATCCGCTCAGACCATGCTCGCGAGATGATGGTGTTTTGGCGATTAATAATCGAATGACACCTGTTGGCGTCTTTAGATATCCATCGGAAAGAGTAGAACGAGCTGTCAGTATGGAAGTTGTAGGCTTTCGTGCCGGCACCAAAGGTGTAGAAATCGGCATTGTCGACGCATCAGGGATAATGGCAACCGATTGAGTGCTCGTGGAGTCAGACAACAACATATGCACTATCGTTGAAGATGCCATCCAGACGGATGTTGTTTGCTCCGTCGATGTGGCATGCAGTGTGAGCGTACTCGAAGCCATGTACTCGCTGAATGACGGCACCACATGCATCAAAACGCTCGACTGGCCTACGCGCCACAGCACGATCAGTGCGGCGAATAATACGCCACAGATAAAAATTGTCCTAAAAAATCTCATGTGTTAGCATTCTATCATACAAGCATAATCATACGATCATGGATATCAATATATGGTCAGTCATCATTGCGGCAGTCGTCGCGTTTCTCATCAGCGCAATCTGGTACTCTCCCATTCTTTTCGGCACTGAATGGATGGCGCTTTCCGGATGCACCGACAAGGACGTGAGCAACGCCAAGTCAAAGGGTGTTATTACGTTTTATATTGTCCAGTTCATCGTCACGTTGGTCATGTTCATAGTGCTCGGTTTCGCCATGAACTTCGCCGGTGTCGATACCACCAGTGATGGTGCAATCATCGGCATCCTTGCGTGGCTCGGATTTATTTTTCCGGGACATGTCGGGGCGCTCATGTGGGAGCGCCGTCCAGTCAAACTCGTTCTCATCAATACGGTCTGTTCCCTGCTGACGCTCGTTGTCGGCGGAGCAATCATCGGCGCGTGGTAGAACCGAGAGGTCGGCAACCAGTAATTGAAAAATCGCACGTACATGAGTGCGATTTTTCAATTACTGGTTACCGTGTATGTATTACCTTGCCTTGAACGTCCCGCGCAGCCTTGCGATACGCACAATAATCACAGGCTTTTGCGGGCAGCGGAGATTTTTCCTGCATCAGACAGTCCCGAATATCCTTGAGTGCTTTGTCGACCCAGCCGTCATCACCTGTATATGGAATAAGATCAATATCAAATTCAAGTTTTGCATCAAATGCAGCGCGGTCAGTCTTGCCGTTGCAGTACACAAAGTACCCCGTCTTGGAAACAGTGAATCCGTTCATACGGAAAAGCCACTGATAGACCTCCATCTGGCGCTTGTAGCCAATCTGCCACTCCTTGTCGAGCGAAACTTTTTCTTCTTTGCTCGTTGATTTGTAATCGACAATGATCACTTCGTTTTTTTCAGTCACCCAGACATCATCGATGGCGCCGGTAACCAGCAGGTTGCTCGGCCCATGTACATATCGGATGCCCTTGAAATTGCTTCGCCACATCTCCAAATCTTCATGTTGAAATGGAACAACATCTTTAAGGCCATATGCGCTCATCAACGGATGCGCGCGCTTCTTTGCGCGATGGATGTCAAATTCTTTTTTGAGCAGCACATCAACTGCCGAGTTGAGTGCAAACGGAAAACCGGGAGGACGACCGACGCCGAGACGACAATCAAGATAAAAACACAGCGGACAATTGAGAAACAAATCAATCTTTGAACGACTCACCTTGAACGGCTCACCGCTCGCCGGATCAAACATATTTTTGGTGCGTCGGGAATTGTAGTAGTCAGACATACATGAAGTGTACAGCGGCTCGGTAAAAAATCAAAGCGCTCCCTCTTTGTGCAATAATTCTTTTTTGCGCGCCGCGCCGCGATTGTATCCGCCAGACCTCCCATCGCTCCGCACCACGCGATGACATGGAATCTTCAGGTTATAATTTGTATTCAATATATTTCCGACAGCACGGAACGCGCGTGGACGACCAGCTTTCATGGCAACTTGCTTGTAGGTAAGCGTCTTTCCTTTCGGAATAGCACGAACCACTAAGAACACTTTCTCCGTGAATGTGGTCATGTGGTGATTATCGCAAAAAAAATTTGGCAGTACACGGATGTTCTTTTGGAAAA
>JAHFMB010000082.1 GCA_023269245.1 Candidatus Tayloriibacteriota bacterium | reverse complement strand
GGTTCTGGTAATCCAGGTAGTAGGCGTGTTCCCACACGTCGATGGTCAATAACGGTTTTAGGCCCGTGGTCATCGGCACATCTGCATTGCCGGTCTTGACCACCTTGAGCTTGTCACCATCAAGCACGAGCCACACCCAGCCGCTGCCGAACTGGGCCAATGCCGCAGTCGTCAACTCCTTTTTGCATGTATCGAAGGTGCCGAAGGAAGTCGCTATCTTTTGCTTCAAAACTGCAACTGGTTCACCACCGCCTTTCGGTTTCAGACTTTGCCAGTAAAACGTGTGGTTCCATGTTTGCGCTGCATTATTGAAGATCGCGGTCTTGTCGGCTTTGCCAGCTGTCGCGGTGATGATTTTCTCCAACGGAAGGTCCGCAAACTCCGTTCCTACTATCAGCTTGTTCAGGTTATCGACATATCCCTTGTGATGCTTGCCGTAATGGAAGCCAATCGTATTTGTGGAGATTATGGGTTCCAGCGCGTTATTCGCGTACGGCAGGGACGGTAGGACATGCGGAGATACACTTTCAACCTTGTCTTTGCTCATCATTTTTCCTCCATGTGGTGACGTAAAAGCATATTGTTCCCCTTCAGCGGCCCGTCCGCAGCAAGGGTTTGTTGGAAGGCAGATCGGTATGATATCCAATATCGGCGTCACGAGTCAGGCGGCGCCCGCAAAGCGGCCTCAAGTCTTAAGGAATGCCAGCAGGTCGGCGTTGAGCTGGTCTTTGTGCGTGTACGCGAGACCGTGGGGTGCGCCCGCGTAGATCTTTAGGGTAGCGTTCCTGACCAACTTCGCTGAACGGAGCGCCGCGGCGCCAATCGGCACGATCTGGTCGTCGTCGCCGTGCAGGATCAGCGTCGGCACGTCAAACTTCTTGAGGTCTTCGGTGAAATCCGTCTCGGAGAACGCCATGATGCAGTCGAAGGTGTTCTTGTGACCGGCCTGCATCCCCTGGAGCCAGAACGAGTCGATCATGCCCTGCGAGACCTTGGCATCGGGCCTGTTGGCCCCGAAGAACGGGCCGCTGGCGAGATCCTTGTAGAACTGCGAACGGTCGGCGATGGAGTCGTGGCGTATCTCGTCGAACTTCTCAATCGGCAAGCCGCCGGGATTGGCCGCCGTTTTCAGCATCAGCGGCGGGACGGCGGAGATCAGCGCGGCCTTGGCCACCCGTTTCGTGCCGTGGCGGCCGATATAGCGGGCAACTTCGCCGCCGCCCGCGGAGAAGCCGATCAGGACGGCACCCTTCATGTCGAGTGTTTTGAGGAGCTCTGAGAGGTCGTCGGCATAGGTGTCCATCTCGTTGCCACTCCAGGGCTGACTCGACCGGCCATGGCCGCGACGGTCATGGGCAATGCAGCGATAGCCGTTGGAGGCCAGAAACACCATTTGAGCCTCCCAGCTATCCGCATTAAGGGGCCAGCCATGGCTGAACACCACAGGGTCGCCTGTGCCCCAGTCCTTGTAATAGAGCTGCGTACCGTCTTTCATCGTAATCGTGCTCATTGTTTACCTCCTTTTTTATCGGCCAGGGTAGTCGGCAGCACGTAATCGAGAAACGCGAGCTTTTTGTCTTTCCCTGCGCCGACGGAATAGGCGAGTCCGCTCATTAATATAGCGGCAAAAACTATCATCACCACTGACAGAACGGCGGTTCTGATTTTCATCTTGGGACTCCCTTACTATTTTTCAATTCCTTCAGTGCCCGATTCACTTCAAGCCCATCCCGAAAATCCTCGGCGCCAACCCTGATATCCGCCGCACCTATCGCCGCCTTAATTTTTTTGGCTTCTTCCACGCTCAGCGCCACTTTCCTAAGAGCTGCCCAATTCCTTGCACACTCTTTTCACTTCGTCTTTCGTGACATATTCAGGAAGTTTCATGTTTCCACCTTTCTTGAGATGGCGCTCGCCATCATTGAGATTCGCGAGCTGGATATTCCACATTCCCGCTCAACTGCCCGGAGCGCAAACGGCTCTATTCCGTCGTCTTGCCGTCGAAGTGCTCGTTGTCGGCCTCCGCCTCGGTGCGGGTATGGTGGACAACGCCATCCCGATGATTGGGCGGCGCATAAAGCGTATAGAGCTTCAGTGGAACACTGCCGGTATTGATGATGTTGTGATTCGTCCCGGCCGGGACGAGCACGGCGAAGCCCGCGCGGATCGCCGTGTGAACGCCGTTGAGAACGGCCTCGCCCGTTCCTTCCTCCACGCGAAAGAACTGATCGAGCTTGTGGACTTCCATCCCGATCTCCTCCTTGGGCTTCAAGGCCATGACAACGAGCTGACAGTTCCTGGCCGTGTAAAGCACCCGGCGAAATTCTTCATTCTTGACGGTGATGCCCTCAATGTCTTGCACAAAACCTTTCATAGCGATTCCTCCTTCGTTAGCTTGCCCCACGAGTTGCGTGTTCTGAAGTATCAGAATTATGCTCAGAACGACAACCGTGAGCGCGCCGATGAGTTTCATTCTTTTCACCCGGTGTTCCTCCTTCTCTTGATCATGATCACAAAATATAATAGCAAAGGGCCTGCCAATAGCCGAAGGAAAATCAGAAGTTTGGATTCATCATTTCATAATAGGGGGTTAGGTTAAGGGGAGAGAACAGCAGGAAAATATGAAATGATTCACTTGGCCTCAATATTTGGCGGAACCTCAACATATTGAGGGATACTTTGAAGGGAGGTGGACAGTCTACTTTGGTTCTTTTGGTATATGCACACGGTTCATGACAGGGGTGAGCTCGGGGAAATTGACAGGATAAGGACTCATATAGTCAAATAATGATCTATTTCGGTGTTTTCACTTCGTGTTCATGGGGGGGCAGAACTTTAACGGTTTTTTCTTCTTCGGTTTGTATAATATGAACTGCGTATGAAGCAGGTTTAATTATAATGCTTTCGTTAACCCTACAACGGCATTTATAACTTGACAACAACCAGGGACTCATGCATAATCTGTTCAAAAAAAAGGAGAGGAGGAACAGATTATGCTGCCAGAGTGTCGTACAGAGTGTGTCCCATTTCCTATTCCGAAATTCAGCATGGATGAGAGTGACATTGATGGTTTTATGGACAAGTTGAAGACATTCCATGAACAGTTCAGAGATTGCTTTTCACGCAGTGAGCCATGGGAGAACTTATTCCGGTATCTATCCGGCCAATTCAGTGGCTTGGAGAGAAAGTCCATTGAACCGATGGCATTGCATGTCGAGGGGGGTGATGTTCGGTGCATGCAGCGCTTTATAAGTGACGCAGTGTGGAATGACGATAAAATCTTGAAGCGTCACCACGAAAACATAAGTGAGGAGATGGGCGATAAGGACGGCGTACTGATCTTTGATGAATCCGGATTTGTAAAGAAGGGTGACGATTCTGCCGGTGTATCGAGACAGTACTGTGGTTCCATAGGGAAAGTTGAAAATTGTCAAGTGGGTGTATTCGCAGCATACGCATCACGACATGGTTACACACTGATTGACGATCAATTGTTCATACCCCAGAAGTGGTTTGAAGATAGCCATAAAGAGAGACGGGAAAAATGTTGCTTCCCAGGGGATATTTCTTTCAAAACCAAGCCCCAGATCGCAGCGGAAATGTTCCGAAAGATTCGTGATGATGAGATTCTTCCTTTTAAGTATGTAGCGGCAGATTCTGTTTATACCAACGGTGAGGGCTTTCTCGATGCTGTCGAGAACATTCCTGGTGTCGTTTATTTCCTTGCAATTCCTTCTGACACCCTTTTCTGGTTTCATGAGCCCGTCGTAACGGAAAAACAGTTCAAGCACAAAGGTGTAATCAGGAGCAGGATGGTGGTTAATAAAAAGGAAAAGATCCCCGTCCGTGTTGACAATTTTGCCAAGGATCTGAAGGATTATTTCTGGTATCGGCGTACTGTTGCTGAAGGCACAAAAGGACCCATCGATTACAAATTTACCAAAAGGCGGGTAACATTGTGCAAAAAAGGTATGCCTGACCGGAATGTATGGCTTATCATCAGGCGTACATTAGGGAAGGATACTGAATACTCCTTCTTTATCAGCAATGCGCCCCGATCTACAAAACTGAGTACATTTGTCTGGTTAAGTGGCATTCGCTGGGCTATAGAACAGTGTTTTGAGGAAACTAAAACCGAACTTGGTATGGACCACTACGAGGTCAGGAAATATGGCGGCTGGCATCATCACATTCTTACCTGCATGTTAGCCCATTTCTTTCTTTGGCACCTGAAGATCAGGTTGGGGGAAAAAATCACCAGCCATTACGCTGTCGCAGCTTAGGATGATCATTAGGATTGTACTGCCGATGCGGACTTTTGATGCACAGAAAATCCTTGATTTAGTCATGTGGATTCAATTGAGAAACCACCGTGCCTACATCTCGCACCGGAAGAAAAAACTGAAATTAGGCTATGTGCCGTTGTAGGGTTA
>JAHFMB010000081.1 GCA_023269245.1 Candidatus Tayloriibacteriota bacterium | reverse complement strand
GGCATATGTTCTACGCCTACATTCTCCAGTGTGCTGATGGCACCTATTACGTTGGTTCTACCACTGATCTTGAGAAGCGCCTACATTCGCACAATCATCTCAAGTCTGGCGCGCATTATACGAAGATTCGTAGGCCGGTTTCACTTGTGTATTCAAAGAAGTGTAAAACCTATTCGCGAGTTCGTGAACTAGAAGGTGAATTGAAACGATTGACGCGAGAGGAAAAGACGGCACTTATTGCTTCAAAGAAATAATGATTGACTATACTTTTACCCGAAGCGCTCGCGTACGTCATATGAGGATTACTGTTTATCCAACAGGCAGTGTCAAAGTAACTGCGCCACGATTGATTCCTGAATTTATTATCAGGAGATTTGTAGCGAGTAAAGCAGATTGGATATCGAAAAAGGTTGAACAGTTTAAATCCCGACCACCAACACCCGACCATCCTCAATGGGGAACTGGTACGCGGAGGGAATATATGAAGTTCAAAGATGCAGCGTACGAATTGGCAACTGGGAAAGTTGCATATTTTTCAGAAAAATATGCCGTGAAATACGGCGCGATTACTATTCGCAATCAAAAAAGTCGGTGGGGTAGCTGTACAAAAGAGGGTAATCTGAGCTTTAGTTACCGCATGATATTCTTGCCCCCAGAATTACAAGATTATTTGGTAGTACATGAGGTTTGCCACATCAAAGAACTCAACCACTCAAAGACGTTTTGGGATTTGGTAAAACAGGAGGTGTCGAACTATGCAGTCTTGAGAAAGAGACTCAGAGGAATATAGTCGTAATTACTTTGCACTATTTCCAGCCACATACCCCGTCGTCCAACAAATCTGCAGACTATAGCCACCGGACGGACGATCAATATTCAGCACGTCGCCCACTACATATAAATTGGGGATGAGTTTTGACTGCATAGTTCGAAAATCAACTTCGGTCAGCACCACGCCACCAGACGTGACAATGGCTTTCTCGACGCCGAGCAAGCCGGTCGCACGCATGCGGACATCCTTGAGTAATTTGACTAGATCCAGTCGCTCTTCACGGGTGACGCTGTGGCAAAACGTATCAGGATTGATACCAGATTTTTCTATAATTACCGGTACGAGTGAAGAGGGAAGAAGTGAGCCAAGGGAATTTTTGAATTTTTTGTTGCTTTCTTTTTTGAAGAGTTCTTGAAGCGCGTCATTGAGTGTTGAGTAATCATGCTTTGGCATGATGTCGACAGAGATGATCACTTCTCCATATTTGAGGAGCTCGCGGATGTCCTTGCTCATATTGAGAATGGTCGGACCACTGACGCCAAAATGGGTAAAGAGAATCTTACCTTTTTTCATGAGTTGCTTGGTTTCATTTTGGAAAAGGGTAATTTTCACCTCAGGCAATGTCAGGCCAGATAATTGTTTCACCCATGAATCCTTTACTTTCACAGGGACAAGCGCGGCATCTGACTCGACGACGGTGTGACCAAGAGTCTTGAGCCACTCAAATCCTTCGCCTGTTGATCCGGTTTCTGGTCGTGACTTTCCACCGGTCGCCAACATGAATGAACGAGCTTGAATAGTTTTGCCACCTTTGAGTTGAACTGATGTGATCTGACGAGGGGAGGCCTCAGTGATTTCATTGAATCCAATAACAGGTGAATTCGAAAGTACGGTCACTGTCCCTTTCTTCATGTACTCAACCAAGACATTCCATACAGACCGTGCCTTGTCGCTGGTCGGGAAGACGCGCTTTTCCGCTTCAATTTTTGTCGCCATGCCACGTGAATTGAAAAAATCGAGCGATTCTTTGACGCTCCATTGAGAAAACGCAGAAAAAAGAAATTTGTCATTTTCTTTGAATTTGGCCAAAAGAGTTCGGTCGTCGAATTCGGCGTTGGTGACATTGCATCGTCCGCCACCGGTGATAAGAAGTTTTTTGCCGAGCGAGTCATTTTTTTCAATGAGAATAACCTTGAGGCCACGTTCAGCCGCACGCCCTGCTGCCATCATGCCCGCTGGTCCGCCACCGATAACAGCCACGTCAAAAATCTGCCCAAAGATTTCCTGTGGGATTGTCGGCACTGTCTTAGTGGTAACGGATTTCGTCATGTGGGTAGAGTAGCATATTTGGACAATTGGGCGAATTTGTATAAAAAAGCCGAGCAGACCGTGAAGAATGCTCGGTGGCGACGGGCTTGGTCCGTCACAGATCAAGGAACGCCGAACGTCTCGCCGTGCGAGGTTGGACATCCGGTAGCAACACATCTCTGGCCTGTTGGAAGCGTTTTGTGGCGCGTAGTAGGAGCGTGCCGCAGAGCAAATCCCAGAGTGGCAGAACCACATTGTAATTTTTCCACATGTATTTGTGGTGCAAGAGGTGGTGACCATTGAGCCAGCGAAAGATAGGGAAGAGGCGCAAGAAATGCAGCCAACGCTTTTTGAGGTGCATGGCCCAATGCATGGATTCATAGAGGCAGTAGTATCCTGCAATGGCGATGGTGAACCAAAGCCAGATCTTCCAATTCAGTGCGATGAATGGTGTGGCGGGAATTGAAGCAAGTAGGATCAGTACGGGGCCGTTCCACCATGCCATGGGGATGGTCCAGATGTTCTGGTTAGAATTGATGCAGTGATAGGTCTCGTCCGCATCGAACATCTCGTGGTGGACGAGGGTGTGTTGCCTGAAGGGGTACATCATAATGAGCGTGCGCTTGAAACCAAATAGGTTGATGGTTATCTTGAAAGGCTTGTGCATCACGTGACGGTGCAACAAGTACTCCATGAGTGAGGCGTAAATCACGCCTACGAAGAGAGTTCCTACATAGACGTAATTCATAGTGCTGGAGGTGTTGATGGTTGATTGTGACGAACGGGAAATCTGAGGTAAGTATACAGGTATACAGGCTATGTTCCTACGAGGATGGGTTTGGTTGGGACACACTTCTTGACAAGTAATACTAAATATGGTATATAGAAAACATTATTATCATCAATTACACGCCATGAATACCGATCTCCTTATTGATACCTACGGAACTCGCATCGGCTCTAGTGGGGAACGCATTGTTCTTTCTTTCCCCAAAACCACCGAAAAGAAGGAATATCCTATTCGTCGTCTCGATAAAATTGTTATTTTACGCCCTGCTTCTCTGACCACCAACGCTGTACAGCTGGCTCTAGAGCACGATGTGGACATTGTATATCTTGGTGCTTTTGGAAAGCCAATTGGCAGAATCTTCTCCAGTGAGCCGAAAGGTCTTGCGAGTGTCCGTAAAGCACAACTTGAATCATCGAATAGTCAGGAAAAATCCTTTAGATTGGCGCAATCTTTTATTAAAGGCAAATGTGCCAACCAGATTAGCCACATCCGTCTTCTTGGGTATCAATACAAGAAAGATTTTTCGCGCGAATTACTCCAATCACAAACAATTTTCGAGACCATCGATCTTCTACCAGTGAGTGATAAAAGTAAGGAACAATTACTTGGTATTGAAGGGTATATAGCTGACCGCTATTTTAGCTGTCTCAAGAAACTCTGCAAATTCCCGGCACGTATTCCTCAAGGTCGCGATAAATACAACAGCATGCTCAATTATGGCTACGGCATTCTCTACAACGAGGTTGAGCGTATGTGTCTCTATGTTGGACTTGATCCATACCTCGGTTTGTATCACAGTGAACGATATGGTAAACCAGCTTTAGTTCTCGATTTAGTCGAAGAATTCCGTGTTCCCATTGTCGATATGGCCATATTTCCACTCTTTATTAGTAAGGAAATAAATAAGAGAAAATACTTTGAAAAAATAGGGAAGGGGAATTATCAACTCTCTGCCGAAGGCAAAGCCTTGGTCGTTGAGGCTGTCATGAAGCACTTATACCGTGACGCAAAGTGGAATAAAAAAGAATACGCCATGAAACGTATCATTGAAGGCCAAATCCGTACGCTGGCGCGTTATTTCGTCGGCAAAGAATCGAAATACACAGCCTTTGATGCCACACAAGTTTTGCCCATCGAGTCTCCGCTTGTTGATGATGGAAGATGAATTACTCGCCGTACATAACTCTCATTGGATGGGAGACGCGCAACTGGCGTCATCGCGATCGTGCGATCATATGGTGCAAAGACTATGGGTTCAAACCGATTACCAAGCATGTCTTTTCTGGTGAATTGTATGCCAAAGAAAGCAGGGAAATGCATACGAAATTCAAGAAGCTTTTCACTGGCAAGACCGAGAAGTTTTTCTTTGCAACCATGTGCAAGTCATGTTTTAATGGAGGCATGATGGGTTTTGATGTATATCAAATAAAGAAGCATTCAAATCATTTTGAACTGGTTCAAATGCCAAAAAACCCATATAAATAAGGCCCTGCACACCCATGTCGCACAAAGGACATTGTGCAACCGAAACAAATGGGACCGCCCTACATATTTTTGAGTTTGTTTACATTAATAGTTGACTTATTCCCTCAAATAGTTTATAGTGA
>JAHFMB010000080.1:498-4529 GCA_023269245.1 Candidatus Tayloriibacteriota bacterium | reverse complement strand
TTGATGGTTACCATGAACTTGTAAAAGAGGAGATTATACATCAGCATCCATTGGTAATACAAACAACATGGAAAGACCAAAAAGATGACTCTGTGCAGTTCGGGTATCGAGTGGTCAATCAACGATCATCCGGATTTTTGTTTTTTGATGTCGAACCAGGTCAAGGACTGACTGATGAGCAGGCAAAGAGAACCGCGCTTTCGTTTACATTTACGCCCAGCATCTAATATGCTCACATTCAACTCCTTTTAAACCACAATGAAAATTTCCTACAACTGGCTCCAAACATACATTGAAGACAAGCTTCCTGCGGTAGATCAGTTGGCGCAGAAGATAACTTTCCACATGTGTGAAGTTGAGGGCGTTGAAACACTGGCTGGCGATGCAGTTCTTAATGTAAACGTTCTGCCTGATCGTGCATCATACGCTTTGTCACATCGTGGCATTGCAGGCGAAGTTGCTGCCATGTTCGATTTGAAGCTCAAGAGCATCGAGTCGAAGCCGTTACCGCACGGTGAGCTTGAAGTCGCACCTATTCGGATTGATGATGAGGCATTGTGTCCGCGTTATTGTGCTCGATTGATACGGAATATTACCGTGACCGATTCACCTGTGTCACTCAAGAAATCACTCGAAGTTATTGGCCAGCGCTCGATCAATACTATTGTGGACGTGACGAACCATGTTCTGTTCGATATAGGCCAGCCGCTTCATGCGTTTGATGCTGACAAAGTAAAGGGGACGGTGGTACTTCGCCGTGCCAAGGCTGGAGAGAAGATGACTATCCTTGATGGTAGGGAAATTGCGCTCGATGAGACAATGTTGCTTGAAGCTGATGATGAAGGGCCTCTTGCTATTGCTGGTATCAAGGGAGGCAAGCGCGCAGAGATTTCTACGGCAACAAAGAATATCATCTTGGTTGGTGGGGTGTTCAATAACTCGAGCGTCCGTAAAACTTCGACCAAGCTGGGTATTCGTTCCGACGCCTCAAAGCGTTTTGAAAACGGGGTTTCGATTGAGCTTCAGCCGGAAGCCGTCAATCATGCCACAAAACTGATACTTGACCTCAACAAGGGTGCATCATACGGCGATCTATCTGATGCATATCCAAAGCCTGTTTTGCCAAAGACCATTACTGCCAATGTTTCAGACATTGTAGCGGTACTCGGTATTGATATTTCAGAAACAGAGATTGTGGCCATACTTGAGCGTCTCAAGATGAAGGTGGCCAAAAAAGGAGATACGCTGACCATTTCTGTACCCTCTAATAGGCTCGATATTCGCGATTGGCGCGATATTCCCGAGGAAGTAGGCCGTTTGTATGGATATGCCAAAATAAAGGCTGAAAAGCCAGTTATTTCGTCATCGAAGCCTCGAGTTAAAAAGACATTTTACTATGCTGAAAAAATAAAGAACGTGCTTGTAGAGGCGGGATTTTCTGAGGTATATACCTACAGCTTGGTTGCATCGGGTGTATGGGAGATAGAAAAACCACTGGCGGCTGATAAAAATCACTTGAGGACCAATCTGACTGATGGAGTGTCCAAATCTCTCGACTTCAATGCAAAGAATGCGCCACTTCTCGGACTCGATCGTATACACATATTTGAAGTGGGTACTATTTTTCCCAAGGATGGTGAACAGACGTCACTGTCGATTGGTGCTCAACAAGCAAAAAAAGTAAAAGGCTATTCACCAGAACAAGAAGTTGGTGAGATCCTGAAGAAAATCGCTCGTGTACTCGGTGTATCTACTATTTCACCAACAACCGGTACAAAAGTCCCTGGGGGATATGTAGTGGAAATCAGTATGCCGACGTTGGTTGCCTCATTACCTGACCCAACCTCATATGATGATCTCGGTTTTGGCAAAGCAGTGTCGATTGTCTACAAGAAGTTCTCACTTTTCCCGTTCATTGTTCGCGACATTGCCGTGTTTGTACCGGAAGGGATTGCGGCTGAGCACGTGTGGAAGTCGATTGAGCGGGGAATAGTAGACGCCGATGCAACACAGCTTTTGACGCGCCATTCACTCTTCGACACATTCAAAAAAGAAGGGAAAACTTCGTACGCCTTCCGCATGGTATTTCAATCCATGGAAAAGACACTGACCGATGACGAAGCGAATATCATTATGGAAAAAGTTTACAGCGAGATGAAAAAGAATAGTTGGGAAGTGAGGTAAGGTTGGATACAAAAGAATATTCTGCCGAAATTATTCCGACATATTTTTTGTTGCTTGTGAGCTATTCAGATTCTTTATGCGCGGTATAATTCAAGCACAATTTAACTCATGTCGCCGCATTACTTCGAACACAGGTAATACATTCTACTTTAAGACATGCGGACATCGTGCTCGATTATCAATATAATTGACTATTATGCATGTCTACTATGACTATTTCACCATTACAACCAGTGCGGGGTGATTATGTAACTAAAGGGGAGTTTGGAGAGTTTAAAGTCGAAATGCGCAATTTTAAGTACTCGATGAATGATTTTAGGGACGAGATGTACATATTCAAGGCAGATGTGTCTAAACGCTTTGATGCTATCGATGCGCGATTTAGTTCGATTGACAAATGGCTGATTTCGCATGATGTTCGTTTTGCAAGCATTGATTCGCGTCTTTCAGGCATTGATAATCGTATTGATATACTAAGTAAAAGTTTGCTTGAATTTCGTGATGAAGTTCCACGACATATGGGTATGTTACAAGAAAAGTTCAAGGATCAACTTGATATGGCAGTCGAACTCATTCGTGGTGAAATTAGAGAGAAGAATGGGCGTAAATAAAACCCCCCTCTTCGTCGAGCGAAGAGGGGGCCGAGGAACTGGATGAGAGCGATCAAGCCTGGAGAATGTCCGACTCACCAACGAGATTGGTGTACATGACATCCTTGAATTTTTCCCGGTTCACCATACGAGTCGTGTGGTTCCAGGATCTTGCCAGAGCTACCATGCACTTCACGTGCAGGGCCGAACCAGTAATGTCATGGCCGGAAATACCCCCGACCTTCTTTGACAAGGCCTCAATGCCAGGAGCATATGGTGAGTCCACTCTGCCGTCGAGCATGGGACTACCCAAAACGACTGGTATTCCCATCTTGTAGAGACGAGTCATCGCATCAATATGCGTCAGCTCGCCCCGGTAAGAAGGAAGATTCCTGACATTTCCTGCGCCATACGTGACCAAGAGCAGGACGCTCGTCTTTGGACCCATAGCGACGTTCAGGATATCCTCCGATGAGCTTGATGGACTCAATTCCACCACTGATACACCTTCCATGAAGCGGGGATCGAATACCAAATTCTTGGAAGTGACGAAGGGGTTTCTGGTCAAACGGTTACCCATCAGATGAAGCTCACCGTCGAATTCGCCGATAATGTGTCTCGTGGGCGATGTGAACGCCGCAAATGCCCGATCCTGAACTTTGGCGACCTTGAGTCCATTGCGAAGCACATTGGCAAAAGCCAGGTGCGCGCCCCGCAAATCGCTCGATGCTGCCAGGAAGGCGTGGTAAAGATTACCAGTCGCATCGTCACCGAGTTCGAAGACACTTTTCTGCGCTCCTGTGGCTATGATGGGCTTCCCGCAATTGGGAAACATGAAGTTCAGGGCTGCCGTGAGGTGGGCCATGGTATCAGTGCCGCCCACCACTACGAATCCATCGAAAAAGTTGTACAGCAGTTTGATGACGTTGCCGATCGAAACCCAATGATGGAAGCGAGCGTTGGTCGAGTCAATGGCATCCGGATCATCGGGGTGAATCTTTTTTGGTCCAATTCTGCACCAGACGATATTGATTTTCGTCTTCAGCCCTTTGATGTTGAGCGGAGCCAGAAGTTTTTCGACTTCATCCGTCGGCATAAGACCTTTGCCCGGAACCTCCATCATGCCAATTGTCCCGCCGTAGTAGACGACGAGAATATTCGGCATACCATTCCTGAGGTGAGCCATCTGTTGTTTGACGATCTCGGGAAGACTTTCGAGGGTTGGATATTCCACGACCTGTGCCAGTTGTCGCTGTA
>JAHFMB010000080.1:0-488 GCA_023269245.1 Candidatus Tayloriibacteriota bacterium | reverse complement strand
GGGTTGGGGTTAAACTATCTTTTCTGTTGAGAGATTGCGCTAAAATGATGAATTTGTCAAGAGAATTTTATTCTTTTTTATCCCCAATGGAGACCATTTTTGGCCTCAAAACCCGCTTTCTTTGTGCTCTCAAATCTGCTATAATTAGAGACGTAAAAGAAGCAGATTAAAGGAGCAAAATACGCATATTTTAAGCCATATTTTGACCCTTTCATCTGACTCATTTTTTGTGTCATTCGTTATTATTTATTTTTACTAAAAACCATCCATGGCAACCGAAAAAGAGACCAAGAAAGCAAAGAAAGGCGACGGATATACTGCTGATTCGATCCAGGTTCTCGAAGGTCTCGAACCTGTCCGCAAGCGCCCTGGTATGTATATCGGTACTACTGGTCCTGACGGCCTCCATCACTTGGTGACTGAGATTTTCGACAACTCTCGCGACGAGGCCATGGGTGGTTTTGCCAATGACATTGAGATTGTATTCC
>JAHFMB010000079.1 GCA_023269245.1 Candidatus Tayloriibacteriota bacterium | reverse complement strand
CCTCGGCCATCGCGGTGTTAAACCCACTCGGAGTATTGGTGAAATCCGTCATGATTCGAAACCCACCACTGCCTTTGAGCGATTCACTATTCGTGACCGAGGTAGTGGCCGCTATCGCATCCAGACGTGCTCCATTGGTGAGATTTAGGCCGGGAAGCTCTCCCGAGACAACCTGGTAGGACTGTCCTGCCGCCGAGTTGAACGAGATGATGTTATTGCTCGGCGAGTTCTCAATCAGACTGACCTGCGTCATTTCCGGAATGGAGATCTCGATTTTGCGATAAATCGCCGGCGAACCCAGTTGGCGACGAACGCCATCATAGGTTCCCTTGAATGGATTGAGAACCAACGTCGTCGTCGATCCACCATTCGTTCCATCGAAATCCACAATGGTATTCACGTCGAGTGACGTCGTAAACCGCAACACATTTCCAGTGTGGTAGATGCCCCCATAATACGAAGGTACGAGGAAGTCACCATTCCTGGTACGCAACGGTTCTTGCGGAAATGCCCACGGGGCGACGGTGGCTGAGGAATAACGATAGAAGAGATTGAATCCGCTCCCGTCCGCACCAATGACGAAGAGTCCGCCAAACATGTACGAATTGGTACCGGACGTGCTCCCGTAATACCGCCCGTCGGCACCAAGCACGAGTGCGTTTTCCGGACCATGTCCGTTGATTCCACCCGTCAGATGATAGAGCACGCGATAATCATTGCCGTTGGTGCTGATGTCAAAGACGACGCCATAGCTGTTTGCTCCACCGATAGCTGTAGTACCAACAAGACGCGAACGGTCGGCATTGAATATAAGTCCGCCGTAGGGATGACTCCCATTCGTACCGTGGAGTTTGTAGATCCAATTGGCCGCACCATTGGTAAGATGCGATGCGACGGTCCCATAATCTCCCGCCTCGCCGCCTTGAATGGTGGTGCTATAGACAGTCTGATGACCATCGAAAAGCAACCGATCGTTGGGGCTCGCGCCGTTGGTGCCGTAGTAGGCCATCACCTCTTTGTAATCCGCACCGGAGGTTTTGATGGTAAACATACCGCCGAGGTCGTTCGAGCTGCCGGCGATGGTAGTTCCCATCAACGTGTCGTCATTGATCAATATCACGCCGCCGAAGGCCCAATAGCCCTCGCCCGATGTGTTCGTTGATGGCAATGAACGCAGAGTGGTCACGACATTGCTTGGGTCAATTTTGTACACCAAGCCCAAGCCGTACGTGCCGCCCGATCGAGTTGCCCCGTAGGCGTTGCCGTAGTGGTCATACACGAGGGCCGATTCTTGCCGCCCACTCAGGGTGGCAACATTGGTAACCAGGATGAGGTTGGATGGCTTCATGCCTCCTCCCCCTCCCGACTTGAGACTCATCAGATTGAACGTCTTGAGCGACGCCGGTGTGGCGCTGCCGATAGTCGTATTCTGGTTGATGGATACTCCAGCTTTTGCCGCCGCAACACCAAAAAGTGTCAGGGCTGCCAGAGCGATGGATGCGCATAGGGATCGTGTCGTCTTCATGTTGTGTCAGGTACGAAATGCACGCATGCGTGCACCTGTTTATTTATCAACGTGGACATAAAAAACTGCATCAGATGCAGCTTTCATTGTCACTTACAGGGGACGTTGTGGAAATACAACAGTACTTTTTCCAAAATATTTTTAGCACACTTACTTTGTTTTGGCAATATACAATACCAAGACCCCTTTACGGGGTCTTTTATACTAAAGTGTAATTGACCATTGTGGTCCTCCTCCGGGGACATTTCTGCCAACTGTCGCTGTTTCTCCCTTCTTGATAGTCCATGTATCGGTAGAATGAAAATCATCAGTGTTAGTGGTTCCCTTCTCATCAGCCACCTGCTTCAATGTGATCTGACTAGCACTAACATCGACAACTTGGAAGCTATATCGACTGTTCGCATCAGCTGAATCAACAAGATTAAAGATCTGTCCCACGGTAGCATTCAAGGTCTGGGATGGCTTGGTAACTGGATCTATTGATACAACTTTATACTGTACGGCCAATGAAACTGTATTTTGAGTAGATGGCATGGAATCAGACTTAGTCGAGCTCACATTTGTAATTATGAGGTACGCAACAATAACAACAAGAACGATGATAATAAATAATTTTAATGAATTCGTCATATGGGGTTAAGTATATCAGATAAACTGCACTACAAGACAAAGTTGCGTAGCAGAGCCATTTACCTTGCCATTTCGATCTTTTTCCACTATAGTCATACGACTGTAAAAAAATCATTAACAGCCATTATTTAACGTATTATGAACGCATACATTTGGTTCGCATTAATCGCTTCCGTCATCGCTCTCGCCTACGGGGCATTCTTGATCTCTTCAATCATGAAGAAGCCGACCGGTAACGACCGTATGAAGGAGATTGCCGCAGCTATCCAGGCTGGCGCAAAAGCCTATTTGAACAGACAATACAAGACAATCACTCTGATTGCCGTTGTCCTCTTCATTGTCCTCTGGCTCACTTTGGGCATTACCATCGCTATCGGATTCATCGTCGGCGCAGTTCTCTCTGCTCTCGCCGGCTACATCGGTATGAATGTATCGGTACGCTCGAACATTCGCACCACTGAAGCCGCTCGTAAGGGTCTCGGTGCCGCACTCTCTCTGGCCTTCAACGGCGGAGCAGTCACTGGCCTCTTCGTTGTCGGTCTCGCCCTCCTCGGCGTCACTGTTTTCTATGCAATAACAAAGGACGTTCCGTCTCTCATCGGCTTGGCATTCGGTGCATCTCTCATTTCAGTCTTCGCTCGTCTCGGCGGTGGTATTTTCACCAAGGCTGCTGACGTCGGTACTGACCTCGTCGGTAAAGTTGAGGCAGGCATTCCAGAAGATGATCCACGAAACCCGGGAGTTATTGCTGATAACGTTGGAGATAACGTCGGTGACTGTGCAGGTATGGCAGCTGACCTCTTTGAGACATATGCTGTTACTACCATTGCAGCGATGATGCTTGGCGCTTCTCTTTTCAAAGGTTTTGACGGCGCGTTGATGTACCCTATCGCTCTCGGCGGTATCGCTATCATCGCTTCGATCATCGGTACCTGGTTTGTGAAGATGGGTAAGTCACAAAACATTATGGGTGCCATGTACAAGGGTCTCACAGTTGCAGGTATTCTCGCCGCTATCGCTTTCTATCCGATCACCAAGTGGATCATGGCAGGCAACGGCACCTACAGCGTTGCAAACCTCTTTGGTTGTACCTTGGTTGGTTTGATTGTTACCGCACTCCTCGTAGTCATCACTGAATACTACACCTCGACCAAGTATGCTCCCGTAAAATCTATCGCCAACGCTTCAGTCTCTGGTCACGGTACCAACATCATCCAGGGTCTCGCTATCTCAATGAAGTCGACCGCATGGCCGTTGATCACGATTGTCGCTGGTATTCTCGCTGCATATTACTTTGCAGGTCTCTACGGTATCGCAGTTGCAGCTATGTCTATGCTTTCCATGGCGGGTATCATCGTCGCTATTGATGCTTACGGTCCTATCACTGATAACGCAGGTGGTATCGCAGAAATGGCGGAATTGCCACAGGAAGTTCGCGACGTTACTGATCCATTGGATGCTGTCGGAAATACGACAAAGGCGGTCACCAAGGGGTACGCTATTGGCTCAGCCGGTCTTGCAGCTCTTGTCCTCTTCGCTGAATATACGCACTCTGTACCGGGTCTCAATTTCAGCTTGAGTGATCCAAAAGTTATTGTTGGTCTCTTTATTGGAGGTCTTCTCCCATACTATTTCGCCGCTCTCTCTATGGAAGCTGTGGGCAAGGCTGCAGGAAAAGTTGTTGAAGAAGTTCGTCGCCAATTCCGTGAAATCAAGGGTATTATGCAGGGTACCGCAAAGCCTGACTACGCTCGCTGTGTAGATATCGTCACCTCAGCAGCTATCAAGGAAATGATCATCCCTGCCCTCATCCCTGTTCTCGCGCCAATCCTCGTTGGATTCATCCTCGGCCCCGTCGCTCTCGGCGGACTCCTCGTCGGTTCTATCGTTACCGGTCTCTTCGTCGCAATCTCAATGACATCAGGCGGTGGTGCGTGGGACAACGCCAAGAAACACATCGAGCAAGGCAATCATGGAGGCAAGGGTTCGGATGCTCACAAAGCAGCCGTTACTGGTGACACTGTTGGCGATCCATACAAGGACACCGCAGGTCCAGCAATCAACCCGATGATCAAGATTTTGAACATTGTGGCACTGCTTATTGTTGCGTTCTTGATCTAATTACAGAAAACACATTGAGCACAAAAGGCCGGTCATTCTAGACCGGTTTTTTGTTTGACATATTAATGTACTGGGGTAATATCACCAACAGATCAACCCTCCGATAAAACGAGAAACCATAAAACGTATGATTGCCTTGAAAAAAGACCTTACTCTCATCATTACTGACTCGAACATGGCGCAGGTCGTCGAACGTCAGACGATGCAGTTGATAAGCAAAGAAGTCATCGCCCACCTCGACAGTCTGGGTGATTTGAAAAAATCAGTGAA
>JAHFMB010000078.1 GCA_023269245.1 Candidatus Tayloriibacteriota bacterium | reverse complement strand
TTCGTCTTTTGTAAACATAAATTCCATAGCGTGAATCCTCATCGTTTTCGGGTCAAAATGTACAGATTGCGCATAATCGCCATTTTCATGGACTTCAATATCGGGATACTGTGAATACAGCGCAGAAATCAGACCGCCCTTGCGGCGATCCTCTGTCCAGATAAAAAACTTGACCTTACCTTCAATCGAGACCAATTCGAGCGAATACCATGGACGAGTTTCGCCTTTCCAGTATTGCGCGTAATTGCTGCCGTCGGCCGTGTTATGAATCGATTGCAGGAAATTTTCCATGGCCAGCGGAGACTTATGGGTTTCTTTTGGCAACTTAATTTCAAGAACAGTATATTTGAGTGATAGAAAAAACTTTGAACGAACGTAGCGCACCCACAATGGCCAGAATATGATGGCTAAAAGAATGACAAGACCGACTGGAGCAATAAAAATGGCATACTGGACGGCCTGGGGGGCTATAATCGATTTAAAATCGGAAACCAGTAACGAAAAAATCTGGTCAATGGGCATGGAATTATTATAGCAAGAACGCCATAACTAACAAAGCGGCACTGTACCGCACCGCTTTGTTAGTTATGCAGCGACAGTATACTTACCATCCTTATCTTTTTTGAAATACTTTGGGTTCTGCAAATTAACAGCAATAGTGTTTTCCTTGACGTAGCGCTCCTTCATGACTTTTGCAACAATCTCATCCTTGGTCATCGGGCCATGCTTTTCGAGTACGAGACGGATAACGTCACGGACAATGCCTGGTGCATATCCCCATTCTGCAAGAGCATAGAGACCCCGGCCAACAAGTACGAAACGAGGGTCCTTGATAAGTTCGTTGTGCGTCGTGGCGACGTGAGCCTTCTTCTTGAACATGACCATGATCTGCTTTGCGACATCACGGAAATGAATCGGTGATCCATGTTTGCGGATGACGAGAAAGGCGTAGTCGCGCATACCCTTGGTCTTGATGTTCGACGAATTTGAGGCACCCCAGTCACCCAACGCATTGACGCCGATGGCTTTTGAAAGCTTGAGCCAGCGCTTCATAATCTCCTGATTTTTGTAGCGTTCCGAAACCCCCTCGAGATGCTGAAGGAATTTGTTAATCATCTCTGACTCAGGAAGAAGATCCTGGGTGTTCAAATTTGTATACAACTTGCGGAGAGCAACCTCAACCTGTGTTGCGAGCTCTTCATTGACATGCCAACGGTGATTGAAATCATCGTCTTCCTTGCGTTTCTTGAATGGTTCGCCGATAACCAGAAGGAAATGGATATGGTTCTGAAGGCTTTTGTCTTTTGAAACATGGCCAAGAAAATCATCTTCAACCACAATACCCCCCAACGCGTGAAGAGTCGTCTCAAGCTCGGCAAAAACAGCCTTTTCGAGCTTGTATTCATCCGACTTGCGAACCATGCCAAGAGCATAGTTTTCAATCTGACGGACACGCTCACGAGTGATGCCGTACTTCTTTCCGATGGCATCAAGAGTCATGCGGCGAGTGTCAGAACCGAGTCCGTAGCGATAGATGACGACATCGCGGGCACGGTCAGGAAGTGATGAGAGGAGGCGCTTGACGATCTGCTTGGGTTTGAACGAAATGGTTGAAGAGGCCATGTAATTTGATAATAAATAATTGATACATTTGTATCACTTGCTTGTAATAAAGTCAATTTCGTGGGAATGTTCACATTCCCGTTACCCAGGCTTGATGCATACACACTACCTTATCCACAGATGGTTGTCAAATGATACAACCTCTGTCTCGAAACCACTCAGCTAGACAACTACAATATTAACTAGCTTGTTAGGTACCACGATAATTTTCTTGACTGCCTTCCCTTCTATCCACTTCAGAGCTTCAGGAATGGCCTGAGCGCACTTCTCAAGCTCCTCTTTTGATGAATTAACAAGTGCCTGGAATGAGGCTCGCATTTTGCCATTTATTTGGACAACTATCGTTACCTCGGTATCCACCGCCAATGACGCGTCGTAGGCCGGCCACGGAGCCGCTGTAATCGAATTTTTATTACCAATAGATGCCCACAATTCTTCAGTAACGTGTGGAGCAAATGGGGCAATGAGTCGCAACAATACGCCGTATTGATCCGAATCAACCACCTCAACCTTCTCAAGTTCGTTTACTGTGATCATAAGAGTGCTCAGTGCTGTGTTGAAACGCATACCTTCTATGTCATCACTGACTTTTTTAATCGCTTTATGGATAATTTTATTCACCAGCATAAAATCACTGACTTTTTCATCAGTTTTGGCCACGACTTTCTCGTGTAATTTCCATACGCGTTCAATAAAGCGGCGGACACCGGCAATATTGTTGGTATCCCAGGCAATATGCTGATCAAATGGGCCCATGAACATCTCATACAGGCGCAACGAGTCCGCCCCAACCGTCTTGATGATGCCATCAGGATTGATAACATTCCCCTTTGATTTGGACATCTTCACGCCGCCTTCAGCCAGAATAAGTCCGTGAGAGGTACGCTTGGTATACGGTTCATCAGTCGGCACCAATCCAAGGTCAAAAAGGAATTTGTGCCAAAAACGCGAATACAATAAATGCAATGTTGTATGCTCCATACCACCGTTATACCAATCAACCGGCGTCCAGTAATCAAGATTCTTTCTGCTTGCAAATGCTTTTTTATTTTTTGGATCAGCGTAGCGCAAATAGTACCAACTCGATCCCGCCCAGTTTGGCATAGTATCGGTTTCGCGCGTAGCTGGACCCTTGCACTGTGGGCACTTCGTATTCACCCACTTCGCAATCGCTGCCAGTGGTGACTCTCCTGTTTCGGTAGGTTTGTAGTTCTTGACTGCAGGTAATTTCACCGGTAAATCCTTTTCAGGAACTGGGACTAGGCCGCATGTTTTACAGTTGATAACTGGTATTGGTTCACCCCAATAGCGCTGGCGTGAAAATATCCAATCGCGGAGCTTGAATGTAGTGATCCACTTCCCTCCAACCGACTCGGCAATTTCTTTTTTAACCAGTGATGACTCTTTACCATTGAATGATCCTGAATTTTCCAATACACCATCACCAACAAATGGCGCATCAGACGAGACAAAACGTTGCCAAAATGCCCAGTCGGTTATTTTTGGATACAACGTGGCCGGAATATCTTTTCGGGCCACCCACAAAATCTGCTGGTGATTTGATTCATGCTCGGCGACTGGCTGCTGTGCCCCGCTCTTCAACTCAAAGTAATAGCCGTTGAGCATCGCCGAGCGGTTTTCATTTTTATGTGGCGCAAAATGTTTTGCATATACATGCCCGCCAAGTTTTTTCACCAACGCAAAATCAGTAAATCCTGTTTCTTCAATAATCTCGCGTTTTGCCGCTTCGACGGGATCCTCACCTGGATCAATACCGCCAATAACAAACGTCATCCAACCATGTTTCGGAGCCTTGAGACAGAGAAATTCATCTTTTTCCCAATGCTTCACAATGGCCAGTATGCATTCGCGTGCCACCGTCTTTACGCCAGATCTCGACGCAAAATCGCCCTGGGTCACATTGATGAGTGGTGCAACGACCTCCCTGGTCGGCAATCCGTATTTTTTTGCAAACATACCATCACGCTCATCGTGCGCCGGAACAGCCATAACTGCACCCGTACCATAATCTGCCAGCACATAGTCAGCAATCCATACTGGAACTTCCTCATTGTTTGCAGGATTTATAGCTTTGATACCTTTCAACTCAACGCCTGTCTTTTCCCTTGTAGCGTCAGTACGTTCCATGTCTGATTCCTTTTTGACCTGCATAATGTATGACTCAACTTCAGATGTATTTTCAACAGTTGAAAGAAACTCCTTGACCAATGCATGTTCTGGTGCAAGTACCACATAGGTTACGCCGAAGAGCGTGTCAGGGCGAGTGGTGAAGATTTTGATTGTACGCCCACCAAGCATCCGAGGAACGAATGTGTTCTTGAAAAGTTCTTCAGTTTTCTTGTACCTGAGACTCTCATCTTGCTCGACTTTAAACTGTCCGGTTTCAACATATTTCAACAATGATTCCATTGGATACCCAGGCTGCAATTTCTTTGATCGTTCCGATTGCAGATAATATTCATACGGAGATTGTTCCGCAGAAACCGTGCCATTTTGATCGGTATACGCAAGACCATAAATAAATTTGGCCTTTGAAGTACCACCGACACCTTTTAGGAATTTGAGAGTGTATTCAATAACTTCTTCGTCAGTGGCACGACCACTTTTTGGATTTGCAAGTTTTCGAATGTGATGAATAACCCCTCCATCTGTCGGCCATTTTTCAACCCAAAACACATGATCGGTAGAAATAGTCGGAATTCCAGTCTTGTTGAAATAGTATTCAGACTTCAATCGAGCATTTGCGACATGATCGTTGCCTTCAACCAAATCAGAATCGTCCAAATCCGGCAGATCATTCAATGAAATAAGCTCAAGCTGGGAAACATCCTGGAGGCAGGTCTTGACCATCATTATTTTCGCCTCATTTCTCGTCCCAATGAGAACCCGGTGCTTTTGGATATTCGATTTGATCGCAAACTCGAGTTCCGCT
>JAHFMB010000077.1 GCA_023269245.1 Candidatus Tayloriibacteriota bacterium | reverse complement strand
GCCTTGAACTTATCTGCGGCTTCCAAATGCTTTTCGCGCATATGAGCCATCGTCTTCTCTAATACATCTGCTTCTGACGAAGCTGTCATGGTCGCACCACACACATCACATGTTAATGATTTCATAAGTATGTTTATTTAGTTGTTTGTAATTCGACCGATAGAGTAGTGCCGTATATGTCAGGGATTAATTACAAAGACTTTTTTTGGAGCGTTATCTCAATGTTTCGATAAGTCTTTCCTTATTTCCCTCAAAATCATTTTTGTTACCCGGCGTCTTATCACTCGGAAATACCCAAATATGTGCGTGGTGCATTTCTTCACCAACAATCTTGCTCAGAATATGCTCCTGGCCGAAAGCTTTGCGTTGCGCCAAGGCGACTTTGCTGACGACATCAAAATAGCCCGCGAGATTGGCGACATCCCAGACCCATCGGTAGTGTTTTTTTGGAATCACAAGAGCGTGCCCAGGTGAGAGAGGACGAATATCGAGAAAGGCCATAAATTCATCGTTTTCATAGATAATATGGGCCGGGATTTCCTTGGCGACGATTTTACAGAAGATGCAGGTGTTCATGCACATATTATACAGTATTTACAAATGAGGGATGAATTGTTCGCGTGATATACTTCGATTCATGCCCTACACCATTAGGAGACCACTTACCCTCGACGAACGCAACCGCATTGGCGGAGCGTCTGATATTGTGGCCCACCTCTTGTTCCATCGCGGTATAACCGAGGCGGAAACGGCTGGCAGGTTTCTTTTACCTGATTATGATAACCACATTCATGACCCATTCTTGTTGAAAGATGCAGAGAAGGCGGCAGAGCGCATTATTTCCGCGATACAAAACAACGAGCGCATTGCTGTCTATTCCGACTATGATGCAGATGGTATTCCAGCGGCCGTGATGTTTAATGATTTTTTTAATCGTATTGGGTACGAAAATTTTTCCATATACATTCCACATCGCCACAATGAAGGGTTTGGCGTGAATGTGGAAGCCGTCGAACAACTTGCAGGGGAGGGAGTGAAACTCGTGATTACGTTGGACTGCGGTATTTCGGATGTTGAGCCAGTGAAAAGGGCTGTTGAGTTAGGTATAGACGTGATTATTACCGACCACCATGAGCCGCCAGCCATTCTCCCGACGGCGCTTGCGATTATTGATCACAAACAACTAGATTGTGTTTATCCAGATAAGAATCTGTGCGGATCGGGCGTGGGATTCAAATTGATTCAAGCAATCATCAAAAAAGGGAATGAATTGAAGGGGGAATTTCTTGCGGCAATTCAAAAAGCTGGTTTCAAAGATGGTCACGAAAAGTGGCTTCTCGACATGGTGGGAATCGCAACGTTATCTGACATGGTGCCATTAACTGGAGAAAATCGAGTCTTTGCACGTTATGGACTGTCAGTTCTCCGTAAAAGTCCTAGGAAGGGCCTGGCTCGACTCTTGGCGAAATTGAACATGTCACAGCCGCATCTGACTGAAGATGACATTACCTTTATGATCACGCCGCGCATTAACGCTGCGTCGCGCATGGGTGTGCCTATGGATGCATTTAAATTGCTTGCGGCTGATAATGACCAAGATGCCGAAACCTATGCTACTCATTTGGATGAAATAAATAATGAACGCAAAGGCATTGTGGCGGCACTCGTAAAAGAAATAAAAAAGACGGTACGTGAGCGCTATGGAGAAACGATTCCTTCGGCCATTGTGTTAGGTAATCCGGACTGGAAGCCTTCGTTGTTAGGTCTCGCCGCGAATTCGTGCGCTGAAGAATTTGACCGCCCGGTATTTCTCTGGGGTCGTGACGGTGACGATATTATCAAAGGTTCATGCCGTTCGGAGGGGAGAAGTAATGTGGTGGAGATTATGCGAGGCATTCCTGATGGAACATTTTTACAATTTGGTGGACACAAACATTCAGGCGGATTCGCAGTATCGAACGAACGCATTCATTTCTTGGAAAAGGAATTGAATGAAGCCCAGAACGCTATTCAGCTAGGCAAAATAAAAGTAGAAACCGATCCAGATTATATTGACGCTGAATTGAAGCTCGATGATATTACCTGGAGACTCCAGGAAGACCTCGATCGAATGTCACCATTTGGTATGAGTAATCCGAAACCGCTATTTATGTTCAAAAAAGTACGACCATCGGGTGTTCGTTTATTCGGCAAAACAAAAGATCATGTGGAATTAGTGTTCAAAAAAAGTGGCGGTCAACCCGTTTCAGCAATCGCATTCTTTGCAGGACAGAATGAGTGGGCGCAAAAACTATTGGCGGATAAGAATAAAGAAGTTGATTTGATTGCGTCGATCGAAAAGTCGATGTTTCGGGGGAGGAAGGAGTTGAGGTTGAGGGTGGAAGAGGTTCTCGTGTAGGTTTTCTGCTATACTCGTCGGTATGAACGTTACTATCTTCACCGACGGTTCCTCTCGTGGCAATCCTGGCCCAGGCGGCTGGGGGACAGTCGTTGTTACTGATGAAAAAGTGTTTGAGTTTGGCGGTGGAGAAAAAAATACCACAAATAATCGAATGGAATTGATGGCGGTGATCCACGGCCTCAAAAAAGTTGGTAGCATCGCGGGAGAAAAAGAGTTGCCCGTTCAAATGTATACGGATTCCTCCTATGTCATCAACGGCATTACCAAATGGATCAAAGGCTGGAAACGCAATGGTTGGCTGACTAAAACCAAAGACGATGTGCAAAATAAGGATTTATGGATGGAGCTTGATGAGGCTTTGAATGCCGTCGGTTCGGGAAACGTCTCATGGAAATACGTTGGTGGTCACGTGGGTATTGTCGGCAATGAGCGCTGTGATGTCATCGCTACTTCTTTTGCGGATGGGGCAGTCGAGAAACTCTACGGTGGATCTCTTTCTGGGTATTCAATTAAGAATATTCTTGACATATCTCATGATGAGACAAAGGTGAAGACAAAAAAATCATCCTCTTCACGCTCGAAGGCACAGGCCTATTCATATATAAGTTCTATTGGCGGCGAGATCAAGATCCACCGTTCCTGGGCGGAATGCGAGGCTCGGGTGAAGGGTGTCAAAGGCGCGCAGTACAAAAAATCATCGAGTGCCATGAATGAAGCTGAGATCATTGATGAGTTCAGCACGTTCTGACCTTCAGCGAATCTTTATCGTTTCTCCTGCATTTCTCAAGGCGGCATAGATACAATGACTCCCCATGAACAAAAGAGTCATTGTTTTTTGGTCGTTATTGATCGGATGCGCGGCACTGCGTGTAATTTTCTCATTGAATCAAAGCCCGACGGACATTGGTCCATGCGAAAAGCGTGTGGTCACGGGTGTCGGCACCATCACGGCCGATCCGGAGCGCAAGGAGGGAGGGCAGGTGATGATTGTTTCGGTCAAGGAACTCTACATGGCCACAACCAGTGCGGACAAGACACTGCGTGCCGTTGGCGATTCGTGCGCTTCAGACCTCTTAATCCGTGTCAAAACAAAACTATATCCGCGTTTTTCATATAATGACGTCGTCACTTTTTCCGGAAAAATCTCTACGCCGTTTAATTTCAAAAGTGACACGGGACGTGCATTTGATTATATCGGCTATCTTGCCAAAGACACTGTGTTTTATGAGATAAAAAGTACGGCAATTGCCTCGTCGCGTACAGACAGACTCGAAGCGAGGTCATCCGGCGGTATTTCCAGCGTACTTTTTTATTTAAAGCGCCGTTTTGTGTCCAATCTCGAACGTGTACTTGGTGAACCCCATGCCGCATTGGGCGCGGGTCTTGTGGTTGGCGAAAAAAGTGCTCTCGGGAAAGATTTGCTCAATGATTTTCGTATTGTCGGTCTTATTCACATTGTCGTCTTGTCCGGTTTTAACATTACCGTCGTCGGCGATGCCATGCGCCGCATGCTTTCTTTTTTGCCGCGTGTCTGGGGCATAGTCGTGGGTGGCATCGGCATCGGACTATTTGGCGTCATGGTCGGCGGGGGAGCGACGGTGGTTCGCTCATGTTTCATGGCTGGCGTTGCCTTGTCTGCCGATTTGATCCGTCGCGATTATAACGTTACTCGGGCTCTTATTTTTGCCGGGCTTCTCATGCTCATTCAAAATCCAATGATACTGTTGCATGACCCCTCATTCCAATTGTCGTTTCTGGCGACACTGGGACTTATTCTACTGGCCAGCCCTATCGAGAAAAGGTTGGGACGCATCCCAGATAAGTTTGGTATGCGCGGTATTGTGGCGTCCACGATTGCCACGCAGATATTCGTCTCACCATATATTTTGTATATGATGGGCCAGATTTCTGTCATTGGCATGGTGGTGAATATTCTCGTGTTACCAATCATTCCCATAACAATGCTCGTAGTATTCCTGACGGGAGCGACAGGTTTTATCTCACTGGATATGGCACAGGTATTCGGATGGGTAGCACACCTCTTGCTGACCTACGAATTACATGTAGTCGAATGGTTCGCGCGCATACCATTTGCGTCGGTGACATTACCGATGTTTTCAGGCTGGTGGGTTGTGGGATTTTATGCGGCGTTCACTTGTGCCTTTTTGAAATTTTCTTCAATTACTCCCCAATTCAGGTTCTTAAAAAAATCCTCAACGTAATTTTTC
>JAHFMB010000076.1 GCA_023269245.1 Candidatus Tayloriibacteriota bacterium | reverse complement strand
TGCGCTTGCGGCAACAATCTTTTGGAGAGCGCTGCCAACAATGACTGCCACGATGAGGATGAGGACTGCGGCGATGACCTGCGGCAAATACCCGACAACCTCATTGAGGAAATCGGTTACGCGGTTCAGGTGCAACATATCGAACGAGGCAATCAAGAACAATACAATGGTGAACCATTTTATGATTGCACCGACAAAAAGTCCTGAGTTGAGATTGTGTCCGGCACGCTTTACCACATCCTCAAAACCTGCGCTCTTGAGACCAGCATCAACCTTGAGGGCCTTGAAGACTGCCTCTACGAGCCTCTCGAGAAGTGCTCCTAGAATCCAGCCGATTGCGAATAAAACAAGTGCGAAAAAGAGTCTTGGAATCAATTCCACGACCCCGTATCCCACGTTGAAGAATGCTCCGGCAAAAGCATCCCCCCAATTTTGAAAGATCATCATATGATTATATTAAAATAATAAATTTCCTTGTAATGCATCCATTATACCATGCATAGATACCACGTCCTGTGGGCTGTGGATAGGATAACCGCGTATACATATGTCTAAAACCTCTATTTTTGGGCCTCAATTCCCAACCGGTCAAGAAGAGTAATGTGTGGGTAGTCGAGAATGTCACGGACAAGGCGATCGTGGATGCCAAGCCGGTATTCAAAATCTTGAACTTCAAATGCTGAATACGCTATTTCCTTCCCTATTTCAGCCTCGATGGACTTAATGACGGCCTCGATTTTTGCCAGATTCAGTTCTTCACCAACAATAAGTAAATCAACGCGCGAATCCCAATTTTGTATGAAAACGCCGGCGGCAATAAAGAGTTTGATGCGGCCCGCGTTGGTAAAGCGCTTCGCGAGAGATTCGTCTGCATTCAAACTCGCGACCGTCAACAGGTTCTTGAGTGATTCAAGGTAGGGAAACTTTTCATCCAAAATATACCCGTCACCTCTGAGCTTTTTAAAAACAATCTTGTCGCCCTGCCTATCTTCGACGCTCTTCAAGACTTGCTTGCGCTTAATAATGCCGGCCTTAGCTAGAATGTTAAGCTCTTTGCGAACTGCTGTCGGTGCACACTTGGTACGGTAGGCCAATTCCTTCGGAAGAAACGGGGTCGTTGTATTAAAGAGAAATTGTCTGAGCAATTTGACCTTGGTTTGGCTTCCAAATAAAGCGGTAAGAGTTTCCATATCGGTATGCATGTAGTAAATCGTATTCTAGCAGAAAAACGCTATAAGGAAAGGGTCTTCTCCAGGCCACAGGTTTGGTACGAGTACCTGCACCTGTGGCATATCCAGACCTTAGTCGAACCGGCATACAGCAAAACACATGTGGGTGAGGATACATTGCACAGGCCGATGAGGCCGAGCATAGCGGCGGCCGAGCACGGCCGAACGCGCGTATCCGAATCCCACATGTGTTTTGCTGTATGCCGGTTCGGGTGACTATTTGAATTCTACCTTTCCGCCTGCGGCTTCGATAGACTTCTTGAATGCATCAGCCTCTTCCTTCTTCATGCCATCCTTGAGGAGGGCCGGAGCACCATCAACGAGATCCTTCGCCTCCTTGAGACCGAGACCGAGGACTTCTTTGACGACCTTGATAACAGCAATCTTCTGCTCACCTGCGGAAGCAAGATGAACAGCAACGGTTGACTTCTCGTCACCGGCGGCGGCTGCAGCAACAGGGGCCGCGACAGCGACAGCCTGAGCTGAGACACCAAACTTCTTTTCGAGCAACTTAACGAGCTCATTCAAGTCGAGGACTGACATCTTTTCGATGCCTTCAACAAGGACCTTGAACTTTGCGGGGATTTCTATGTTTTCCATTATGATAGTTTAGTTTCGAATTTCCAAACTACAAGCTACAATTTCCAAAAAAATCACAATGTCCAAACTTCAGCCGAAACACAGATGTGCCTTGAAATTTGACTCTTTTTTGTAGTTTGTGATTTGTAGTTTGTTATTTTTAATAATTACGCGGTCTTCTTTTTTGCAATCTCGCCCAATGCCATGACAAAACCTTGGATCGGAGAATTGATGACGTTGAGGAACATGCCCTGAAGAACTGGCAATGGAGGAATCGAAGCGATAGCGACCATTTCGTCCTTGGTCATGTATTTGTTTTCAAACACACCACCGATGATAGAGACTTGATCTTTGAGCTTCTTTTGGAATTCGTAGACACCGCGCGCTGGTGCGACCAGGTCAACGCCGTATGCAAATCCAAACTCCCCTACCAGCTCTGGAGCGGTACCCTCATACTTCTTGCTTGCAAGGGCCAATGAAGTCAGTGACTTCTTGGCGACAAAGAACCCAACCTTGTCTGCCTTGAGTGCCTTGCGCATCTTGGTAGCATCCTCGAGCTTGAGTCCGTGAATGTTCACGAAGACGAGCGATGTGGCGCCATCCATGAGCGTCTGCACTTTTGCAATGATTTCTTTCTTTTGTGCTTTTGTACGTGCCATTTTTGTATAAATTACAAACTACAATATTTGATGTTTGCAGTTTGGGATTTGAATATTCCAACCGCGCGTCTCCGCGGTTGGTTCGACCTTTATGGGCCTAATAGAGATATAACCTCGGAAGGTCTTATGGTGAACTGTACGGGTTGTCCCCATCCGGGGACCGCTCCGTTCGCTTCGCTCACGGGACGCCTTCTGTCTTAAGCCGTGAACAGACAATATCACACCTACTCAAATTGGGCAAGAAATGCATCTATGAGGTCAAGAATCTCCTGTTTGTCAGCCACAGAAAGAGCCTTGGTTTTTTTGTGCGAAACTTTTTTCTTCAGATTCAGGGCAGCGCCCACTACTTTTTTTATTTTTCCTTTTTTGACAAGTTCTTCGAGATGGTCGATGCGTCGCATCATATCCCTCGTCTTTTTTGGAGAGTCGGCTATTTTTTGAATGGTTTTCTGTATGGATTCAAGAAAATCTATCGGGTCCAGGATTGTATTGGCGTCTACCCGCATGTCTGCAACCCCGTCGCCGTCATTATCAATATTGAGTTGTGGAGATGTCGAGGCTATGCCGACCGGCACCGATAGATCGGCACTCTGTGCGGTTACCGTCGTCGTAGCCGCCATGAGTGGCGTGACCGGCAGTGATGAATATGTCGCGCTATCGAGAATCTCACCGCCGCGTACCCGCTGAACCATGTAGGTAAATTCACCTACTCCAGTTCCCTGGATATTCACCGTGTACGATTGCCCCGTGTTATCAGGGAGTGAAATGTATGTCTCAGGGCTGTCATCGCCGTGGATATCCACGCTGCTTCCAGGAATATTCTTTTCGACATAGGTGAACAAGCCATCTTCAATATCTTCATCGGTATCCGTAGGAAGTGGCGCGACTCCTGTATGATTGCCCCATGCATCATAGACATGCAGCTCTACAGGAGAATGCGTACTCACCACTAAAAACGTTTTTTCTGCACTATAATCAATGTCACCCACAGTCACCCCAGGAATTGCAGCCAACTTGGCTTCTACAGCCTGTGCATGAGTATCCTGATTGCCGGTGGTGATGATCTGTTCAATAGATGACTGCACCGCTGACGAACTAAGAATATTGGCATGATCAATCGTGCGACCCTCACGTTTAGAAATATCGGATAGATTCAATGCTGTAGTAGTACCAGCGTTGTATGAGGCACTCGGAGCAATCACGGTACTATCACCCATAATCGTTGTTGAAGCAGTATATCCATTGCTGGTATAGACAATCCCCTTCGTCGTCTTATTGCCCCATCCTACAAGAGCCCAACGATGGATGGCTTCAGGCCACACAAAAGGATCAATGGCCGCGTGCAACGTCTGTGCCAAAACCATCAATAGCGCATTGCTATGAGAACTGATAAATGAGCTTTGAGCCTCGTCAGTAGTTATTGGTGTAGATGTGCCACTCGCAAATGCGATAGTCGGCCCAAACACCTTGGTAAAATATATCGGGGATGGAAGTAATGAATAGGCGCTCGCCATATTCGTACCCAACTCCTTGGCGACACTCTGCTTCAATATGAGACCACCTAAAATAGACTGATTATCTCCTTCGAGTAAGCCGGCAATGGCCTGTGGCGTACCTAGGTATGGCACAGCTACCGAAATCACCGAATCGATCAATGACGCCATGCCTTTCTCCGTCAGTGTCTTTACAAGATATTTCGCTACCAACCCTCCATTACTATGCGCAACCAGTGTTACTTTCCCTGTCTTTGAACGAGCAGCCATTTCCTGGACTGCAGCAATGATGGATTCAGTTGTAGTCGCACGAACAGTTGATGTCAGAACAACTTGGTCTATGGATGTACGCCAGTCGTATCCATAGGGCTTCCACTCGGCGATAATCCCCTTGTTGGCCAATCCGTCCATAAACTTCATAAATGAACCATACACATCGACAAGTCCGAAAGCTTTACCGAGGGGCAGACCTGCATAGACCGTCGAATCAATGCTCGTGCCGTCAGAATTGAGAAATAGTTTTCTGACATCGTCATTTTTGTTCGGTTCCCACAGACGGTTATCGGTCCGGCCTATACCCAGTATGTCCGACTCCGGACGATAAAGACGGCTTGCTTCAAGCCCTGGGAGAAAAAGAACACTTGAACAGCATGCCGCTACCGGCTTTCTTCCAGCGGATCGTGGTCGAGCCATGGAGTGAATGAAACCAAACCCTGAATACTATTGGTGGTTTCTAGG
>JAHFMB010000075.1 GCA_023269245.1 Candidatus Tayloriibacteriota bacterium | reverse complement strand
GGATATATGCGCTAAAGGAATTTCAGTTTCTCGAGATTTAGTAGAATTTAATGTAATTGAGCGCGGAATAGTTGTCGTGGAAACATTGTTATACGTCTCTGAAACAATCATTGTGGTTGCTGGATATTCAAAGCTAAAACCATACATCGAATCAGTGTATGTTTTCCATGGTTGAGTAATCGTAAGATACCCGTCGTGTGAGGCTACGTGATCAAACATTCCAGTAATTCCAACACCTATTACATAACGGTCGCTTGGGTTCGCGTCAATGGGAATTGTCCATTCGTAGCTACCAGTGTTTGGAACTCCATCAATTTTTTTATAAAAAAGATTGCCGGCACAAGTTACCATACCATCCGGACACTGTTCTTCAATGAATAGTTGGACATAGTCTTGCTTCCAATCGGTTGTTTCCCAAACTATCTTGATACTATTACCAACTTGGTACGACTCTCCCCCTTTGGGCGCGATGAGACGAATTTTAGCAATAGGCGCTTTTTCTATATAAAACGAACCATCGGGCTGAACTTCCTTTGGCACATCCAAGTCTGACCGGTATGAATCGAATTTATCCCCAACGCCCAAATAATGCAGCCCTACCGCAATCGCCACAAGAATAATCAAGGTGATAATCATCATCGGCACACTCATTTTTACTTTCATATCAGGCATAGTAGTTATTGTCTTATGAATACAAACCGTGGAACCTTCTTCCCCTCAATTTCAACTACGTCTTCAAAAATGGCCGCGGGCCTCACCCATAATTTCGAGACAGGATTCTCATACTGTGCTTCGTAAACCACCATCGGTTCCAGCGTCTCTGAATGCGCGGCTGTTCCAATGACGCGATAGAGCGTTCCCTTTTTTGAATGTTTGTAGATGCCGAGTTTGATCATGTTAGAACTGGTTCACAAATCTCAAGTCGCCCGAATAAAGCGAACGAATGTCATCAACGCCATATTTGATCATGAGCAATCGATCAATACCGCCGCCAAAAGCAAACCCGCACCACTGTTCCGGATCAACGCCGGCCTCGCGAAGCACGTTTTGATGCAACATGCCTGAACCCATGACTTCAAGCCAGCGATCTTTGAACTTGACCCAGACCTCAGCTGATGGCTCGGTGAACGAGAAATAACTCGGCGTGAACTGAATCTCTACATCATCACCAAGACTTTTTCGATAATAATAGAGAAGCGTCGACTTGAGATCCGCGAGAGACACCTTCCCTTTTTTGTCGACGTAGACACCATCAAGCTGATAAAACTGTGCCTCATGCGTCGCGTCCGTCGCTTCGTTGCGAAATACTTTTCCTGGAAATATTTTGCGAATAGGAAATTCATTTTTGCACTGTGCAAGAGCACGAGCAGTAGCTGATGTGTTGTGCGTGCGTAGTACGGGGCGCTCCTTTGATTCTTTCTGCGGCTTAATCCAAAAGGTATCCTGCATATCGCGCGCAGGATGGTCAGAAGGAATGTTGAGGGCATCAAAGTTGAAATGCTCGGTTTCGAGCTCGGGTCCAGATGCAACCTCAAACCCAAGATCCTGGAAGATGGTCTGGGTCTCCCGAATGAGTTGTGTCATCGGGTGTAGATGGCCTTTAGGGGCAAGATTCATGACCTATACTGTAGCAAAAAAAAGCTATTTTTTCTATTGAAAAAGCCCGATTGCGCAATCGGGCTTACCTGAATCATTGAAGGGTCAGGATTTTACTGCTCAGGGCGTTGGCCGCTTTTTCATGCGGAAAAACGCCCGGTCGCGATATTTCTCACCAATAACTCCCACCTGCTCCTTGAGGACCTCGCTATCACCGGGACTGTTGGCGACGCCAACCTGCTCCCAATGTACCAAATTGGTTGAAGCCTCAATGGTGTAGGATGTGTTCGGTTCCATGAATCCGCCGAGAACCAGCCCTTTATCGGTTGTATTGGGAATCGTCTGAAGACTGAAGCGAGTAATCTGCGCGAAGTCGGCCGCAACGATAGGCGCACGCGCAACTACACCAGTGAATTTTTCATCCGAGACGTTTGGAATTGCTACCAGTGTACTGTTCACCTGGTCAACCAATCCAACGAGACGGCTGTCGGCGTGTTGGTAGGTAACCGTCACCTCAGATCCGAGTTCAAAATCGCCGACGAAGTCTGCGACTACTCGAATCATCCGTGACCCGTTGGCCGGAATAATGAGATTGGTGACAGTGTCGAATATGACACGGCCGCTATCACAATCGCACATAATTGGCGTACTCCACACGCGTTTCGGGTCGGTCAATACCGTACCGTTCTCATCGAACAGCCGGACATTTACAACCTGGTGATAAATCCAAGACCGCGCAGTGACACCAAAAGCGATCTGGGTTAATTGCACATCTTGTTCCACGTCTCCCGTCACGACAAACCGAGCCAACGTCGAGTTCGTTGTAAGGCGAACATGCGCAGGCGTGGCGGGGGTCGCCTGGAGACTGCCGGCCATGGCCGAAGTACTCAAGAATGCCGATACCGCAACTGCAAGGATAACGAACAGTTTCATACTACGAGGTTCCTTTTCTATTTCTGTGGGTTTATGGTTGATTTCAACTGATTCGCGATAGAGGCGCGAATCAGTACAAAACGGCTTTGACTATAACACTGTAGTGTTATAATGTCAATATCTACCCATTCTTCTTGTACTTATCCATCCTCCATTTTCTGCCCTTTCCCTTGTTCAAAGCTCTATAGTAAGGAGTAAGTGAATGGCAATTCGGACAGAGGAGTCTTAAATTAGATTCTTGGTTGTCTTCCGAATTTCCATTGATGTGATCAATTTCAAGAGGTACTTTTCCTGTTATGGGATGAACTCTATTCCAGCCACATATTGAACATTTCGACTGATACTTCTCAGTCAAATATCTCCGTATATGACCCGACATCATTTTCGCTATAATCCCTATATCACCAGGGACAAGACCTATTTTCCAATACGCTATAAATTGCCGATGCCGATACAAACCTTGGCACTTATTAGAACAAAACTTAATTTAATGTCGAGTTTGTGATGGTAAACCACACAATATACATTTATTCTTCATGTGACGGAAAACAATCATTGCCCTGGCAACGACTGTAATAGATTATTAGCGACTAAAATAGTAATTTCAGAGCCACCTGTCAGATTCGAACTGACGACATCCACTTTACAAAAGTGGCGCTCTACCAACTGAGCTAAGGTGGCGTGAGAGAAACTGTACCAATTTTTTGGCCTTTTCGCAAGAAAAACGCTCCTCGGACGTGAGAGTTTTCTGGGCTATTTTTCCGAAATCCTCCTTAGATAAAACGAAGCTCCGTGATCTTTGACTTCTCCGCGGCCGCGTACTGCATCGAGCATTTTTTTGCCCTGCGGCATGGCGAGGAATGAAGCCTTGACCTCGACATATACTTTTCTGACGCGGAGCAAGATGTGGAAAGCCACCCAGTGTCCGAGTGCAACAAACGTATGTTTATTGAGATATGACAATGCATTGCCAACAGCACCAAATATCGAATGGAAAAAATGATCACTTCCGCGTCCGAGACGAGAAATGATATTCGGGTGACCACTTTTGACCTCCGCACGCTTGAGGAGGATCATGACGATGATGAGTATGAGTGAGAAGTAGAATATGCCGATGGTAGTGTACATAATGGATTTGTGTTCAGGCGTGGCCTGAAGTATTACACCCGAGTTAATTTTCAAGCGCCTTGAAACGCTTGAAACGTGCGACAGCGGTCTTTTCACCAAATTTCTGAACTGCAGCATCAATAAGACCCTGAATGGTAACCTCTGGATTCTTGATGAATGCCTGATTCATGAGAACCATCTCAGCAAAATACGTATCGAGCTTGCCCTGGAGGATCTTGTCTTTCATAGCAGCTGGCTTGTCTTTGACTTCAGCTTCGAACACTTCGCGTGCAACCTTCATATCTGATTCCTGGATGTCTTCTTTCTTGAGGAATTTCGGGTTGGTAGCAGTGATATGCATAGCAATATCGCGTGCAAGAGCTTTGAATTCGTCGTTGTTTGCCACAAAGTCAGTTTCGCAATTGAGCTCAACGATGGCTCCGACAGTACCGGTAGCGTGGATATAGGCCTGAACAGTTCCAGCACCAAAGGTACGATCCCCCTTCTTTGCAGCCAATTCTCCGCTTTTCTTTCGGAGAATGACCAACGCTTTTTCCATGTCGCCCCCTGCTTCTTCAAGCGCCTTACGGCATTGCATGACTGAAATGCCCGTCTGATCGCGGAGTGCTTTGACTTGTTCGGTTGAAATAGCTGACATGGTAGTTTGATTAGTGCTTGTTGAAACTGAGAATTGCTTTGCTAAACGTTCCTTGTGTCCCTTAAGTGATGAATTATCCGGCGTGGGTGCGGCAGGCCGCTCATCTTTCTTTTTCATCCATAACAGGAAGGGGCTCAGCATGGGAGTAGTCCCTACGCCTTCTTACCCGACTGATAGGCTTTGACTATTTCGTCGAGGAAAAAACCAATGCTTGCTTTGGATGCATCATTGCCGACGATAGGGTGTTTGACTTCGCGAATGTCGCAGTCCGACCCTGCAAGCGCAATAACGGGAACATTCATGCCCTGCGCCTCTTTTACGGCAATCTTTTCGCGGCGCGGATCGATGATAAACAATACGTCAGGAATCTTTTTGAGGGAAACAATGCCAAAAAACATCTTCTCAAGAGACGCAATCTCT
>JAHFMB010000074.1:451-4757 GCA_023269245.1 Candidatus Tayloriibacteriota bacterium | reverse complement strand
AAGAACAAATCCGTGGCTCAAATTAAATACAAAAGTCCATATCAGGTGCTAGAGAAAGCCCCGAAAAAAGGCGATATTTTATCATTGCTGCGGGACTTGGACTCGAACCAAGATACCAGCTTTCAGAGAGCTGTGTCCTACCATTAGACGATCCCGCAAGGTATTGATCGATATTGAATTGTCCCTACAAAATACGCTATTTTGACCGAATATTCAAGTTATGACGTAGCGACGTGCACCCCATCCTTGCAGAGCATCCTGTCTTTCTTGCACCCCTCGCAGACCAAAAAATGCTTGTGGCAGACATCATCTGCGCAGTTCACATAGGTTTCCGTTGGAGTTGAGCAGAACGAACAGCTGCCAACCACAGGTCGTTCCGTCGGTGCTGCATACGCCATGGTCACGCGGTCGTCAAAGACATAGAGCGAACCGAGAAAATTCTGTGCGGGACGAGAGCCGTCGGCCGCCCGTTCAAATTGTTCCATGTAGGTCACGATGCCCCCGTGGAGCTGGTAGACGTCCTTGAACCCATTCTTGACCAGGTAGCCTGAAGCTTTTTCACAACGGACTCCGCCGGTACAGACAGTTAGAATAGTTTCATCTTTCAGAGGTTCCAGGGTCGGCAGAGCCCCTGGCAGGTCACGAAAATTATGTAAGGGCGGCAAAATCGAACCTTTGAAATGGCCGACTTTGTGCTCGTAGTCATTGCGCATGTCCACTATCTTGAACTTCTTGCCAGAGGCGAACCACTGCTGCAATTCCTTGGCTGAAAGGTACTTCCCCGTCGTGGTGCGCGGATCTACATCTTTTTCAGCCGACAAACCGAGCGTGACGATTTCTTTACGTATCTTTATAGACAATTTTGGAAGTGCTTTCCCGGTACCAGTACTCTTTTTGAGATGCACATCAGCGAACCGTGAATCTACAATCAATGCCGCACAGTACTCCTCAATCTGAGCCACTGTTCCTTCAAGAGTTGCATTGATACCTTCATGAGCAATAAGTATGCGCCCCTTGAGGTTGAGTCGTTCACAGAGCGCACGCTGACTATCAACCAGCACCTGCGGGTCAGTGATGGCGACGTACTTGTAGAAAAGGAGGATAGTATACATACGGTATTTATAGCATAAAAAAACACCGCCAGGCGAATGCCGGGCGGCGCGAGTAAAAGAACAGAATGTGGTGAAGGTCAGTGATGACCTATGTAGTACGGCGACAAGTGAATGTGAAGTCGCGAATAGACGCAGGTTTTGGTCAGAATAATCATCAAGATGAAGCAAAACCCACCGAGATGCACACCCCGCCTCCCCTCCTTACGGAAACAGAGAAACAGTCCTGGAGCCGAAACAAGGAAGAACAGTGCAAGAAAAGACAAAAGTGTTATAACCAATTTCCGCGCAGTCCATCCCGTTGCAATGCCAAGGATTGATTTCAGATACCGTTTGGCATGCTCGATGCCAAAGAGGTCACGTTTGAACTGGTCGTATATCAATACGCACAGAAACGTGATGACCAACTCCGCCGAGAACAAGATCCAGAAAGCCGCCGTGAGGTCGTAGCGATTCAGAACCTTGGTGAACCCAACCGAATAGAACGTGGGCCAGAGCAAGACTTCGAACAAAACAAAGACCATGCCGCCCAAAATATAGTGTATTGTCTTTATGATCCCTCCAAGAAGTTGACCAACATTGATTGCAAAAGAGCCAGCCCTCCATACTACACGAAATACCTACTATTGACAAGTACCTATACTGATGTTGTAGAAGCAAGGATAATAGCGGCTATGATGGCTCCAATGAGGCCTATTTTCTGATGCCGCTGAAGCTTTTCTTTATTCACAAAGAGGCCGAGGAGTACAGCGATGATAATGTAGCTTTCCGAGAGTGCAGTGGCCACCGCGATCGGAATAAGGGCCATAGAAGCCACGTAGGCCAGCCAGGCGACCTTGTCAGCAATAGACATGGGTAAAATAGTCGCATAACCGTGTCGTAGGTCAGAAAAAGCCTTTCTCAGTCGTCCGTTGTATGCCAGATAGAGTCCGCAGATAATCATGAGCACAGCATCCGTAAAAAAGTTGACCATGATCGGATCAGTCACACGACCTCCCCACCCCATGAAAAAGTTGGCACAACCCATCACCAATGCCGAGATAAATGAAATGATGACGCCACGTTCCAAGAAAAACGCCGCAGAAAATCGTTTGCCTCTAAATGAAACCATGGCCAGACAAATGATAAGTAAAATGGCTAAGACAATTTGAACCGCGGTAATACGTTCATCCAGCAATAAATATGAAAGCAATGCTGCTGCAGGAATCTCAAAAGACCAAATCGGCTCCACGACTGCCAGCTTGCCACGCCTCAGGGCTTCGAATTCCAATAATGCAGCCAGAAGCAAGACCAGCGCGGCACCGATAAGGACATAGAGGCCAGGACCAGTACTCGTGAACAAATCCGGCAATGAATGCCAGACGAACGGTAATAGCACAATGGCGCCAAAGCCGGTAATGAGAAAGAGCGTCTCCCAGTCCCCCAATTTCCTAGTCGATTTTTGAATCAGAAAATCGCCGAAGCCCCAACAGAGCATGGCGACGAATGCCAGTGCAATCCCTATGCCAATAGTCATGAAGCTATTTTACCTTATTTTTCGATTTCTTTGAGGTCGATACGGCCGCACATTCCCTCTTCACAAATTCATCAAAGGTCATGGAAATATAATCCTTATCTCGAATACCGTGCATCTCATAGACCTGTGTCGTCGAAAAACGTCGGCAGTCTTCGGGTTTGATACCGAGTAACTTCATACCCCGTTTGAGCGCCGCGTCAGTTTTTCCTTCAATTTCCAAATACGGAGGCAACTGCGGGCAGGTATCTATGTCAAATTCAATGTCTCCCTTTACCCACCGTGTGCGTTTCTTTTCTTGCGCAAACTTGAGAATCAAGCCGATTTTATGGAGGAATTGGCGCGTCTTGTCATACTCTTCAACCTCAAACTCAATCTCTTCCATTCCTGCGTCATTACCGGTATTTGATATCACACCCAGTCGTCGTTTGTAGGCGAGACGAACGCGGTCCCCTTCATCGCGCAATCGGATCCATGAGGCCTGCTTGTCGAGTGGAAAACCTTCATAATCAAACGAACATGAACGATAAAAGAAATCGCCTACCTTCTTGGCACCAATCTCTTTGAGCTTCTTGGTTATGTCCGCGACGTTGATACCGAGGACTTTGACTTCGTGTTCTTGGTTGGAAGGATTGGGCATAAATTTATTTCGCTACGATACTGGACCAACGTTTCCCATTAAAATAGGTGTGACCATTTTTGTATGCATGAAGCGCCAGTACCACTCCTTTGAATAAAGGTGACGGTAACTCATTGAGATCGTACCAGCCCCAGGATTCACACTTTTCCGGCTCACACAAAACGGGAGTTCCAGATTTCCACTCAGCAATAATACCAACGTGAGTAAATTGTCTTGGCAGGTAGTGCTGAAAACACGCAAAGAAATGTGGGCGTACCTGTTGTATCTTAATGCCGCACTCTTCAAGGGTTTCACGTACAGCACATTCTTCAAACGATTCCCCCACTTCCAATTTGCCGCCCGGAAAACCATAACTACCAGCACCTGGGTCTTTTTTGCGTTTTCCCAAAAGAACCTTGTTGCCCTTAAAAATCATGACCCCAACGGCTGAAAGTGGTATTGGAAATTGTGGATCAATATGAATTTTTTTCATGAAACAACTGCGCACTTACTCCCCCATATCTCCTACATCAGCTTCAATATCTCTGATCAAATCAGCATTGACGGGAACCGCACCTTCCATGACAGCCATGCGCCCGATTTCTTTGTTACGTACCTTGGCCGCTTTCATAAACTGCGTAAACAACGGATGCGGCATCAGCGGTCGCGCGAGTAATTCTGGATGGAATTGAGTACCCAAAAAGAATGAGTGCACCTCGCGTGGTAGTTCGGCAATCTCCATGAGCGTACCATCAGGTGACTTGCCTGAGAATATGAGTCCGGCCTTTTCGAGACGTTCAATGTATTTTGGATTGACCTCGTAACGATGGCGATGGCGCTCCTTGATACTAGTTGTCGGCTTGTCCAACTTTTTGTTACAAAAATATGAATACGCTTCTTGTGCGATAGAGTCCTTGCGAAGCTTTGCCTGATACGTACCGAGGCGCATACTGCCACCATAATTGCCTTCGGCAATCTTCTTTTGCTGATCAGGCATAATGTCGATAATGAGATGTGGTGACTTTGGATCAATCTCGGCTGTATGTGCACCGACAAGTCCAAGCA
>JAHFMB010000074.1:0-441 GCA_023269245.1 Candidatus Tayloriibacteriota bacterium | reverse complement strand
GAAATACGGAATCCCCTTTTCGCGGGCATAGCGGATAACGTTAAGCTTGCCTTCAATACCCGACTCGCCAAATCCTCCCGGAACAATAATACCGTCCATCTCATCGAGCTTTTCATACGGAAATACGACATTCTTTCTCTTTGATCCTTTTTCTATTTCAAACTCACGAGAATTAATCGTATGGATAATGGGCTTCATCCCCACTGCGTATCCTGAAAATTTCACCGCCTCAAGCACTGACAGATAAGCATCAGTCAGGACAAAATCACCGGTATTAAAATATTTGCCTATAATCGCAATATTGAGCGTCTTGGATTCGTTGTTCTTGATGCCACGAGCCATCTTCTTCCATTCAGGCATAGAAAGAACCGGATGCGCCGAAAGTCCCTTGAGCACTTTCGGATCAACATGAAGAACGTCGAGAATAATTTCCGCGAGCTT
>JAHFMB010000073.1 GCA_023269245.1 Candidatus Tayloriibacteriota bacterium | reverse complement strand
GCTGCGGGACTTGGATTCGAACCAAGATACTAGGCTTCAAAGGCCCATGTCCTACCATTAGACGATCCCGCACTGGGTATGGACAGAATAGCGCAGATACGGTCCAAAATCAAAATAACTCCACGGAGTACGGGGATTGCCCGTGACTATCTGCAGATGTTGATAACGGCCAGCTCAAGTGGCAGAGCGGGAATTTGTGCCCTCCCCACACCATCCGCGGCCTCAAGAAGTGCCGCGAGCATTGCCGGGGTTATAGCCTTGTTACGTGCTTGCGATTCTATGAATGCCCAATCGTCATCAGATACACGTTCTTTGATTGACACCTTCGAGGAAGCGGAGTGCTGAAGCAGCAGAATGAACCGCATTTTTTCCACTACGAGCGTGGCAAATATCGTCATGGAGATACCCGCCTCACTTGTCTCTGAAATAACTTTCAAAGCGGCATCGCTGTTTTTCGCGGCAAGCGCTTCGATACACGTATTGACCAACGACGCGCGAGGCGCCCCGGTGATGGCTTCGACCTCGGCACGAGTCAGTTTTTTGTCAGCAGATGATGAGATGACTTTTTCGAGAGTTCCGAGAGCATCACGAAATGAACCATCCCCGAGAAGTGCTATGAGATCAGCCGCACCCGCATCGAGCGTATACCCTTCTTTTTTTGCAATCGGACCGATCAGTGTACGAATCTGTTCGCGCGATGGCGTACGAAATGAAAATGTCTGACAACGAGACACAATAGTATCGGGAACTTTTTCAAGCTCGGTAGTAGCAAGAATGAAGATGACGTGCTTTGGTGGCTCTTCAAGTGTTTTGAGCAGCGCATTCCACGCATCTTTGGAAAGCATGTGGACCTCATCGATAATATACACTTTGAATGGAGACGAGAATGGCAGGACCGAGACATGCTCGCGCAGCTCACGAATATCATCGATGCCACGGTTCGAGGCGGCGTCAATCTCGTAAATATCTTCATCGGCAGTCTTGAGCGCCCGAGCAAGAATACGTGCCGTGGTCGTCTTGCCGGTGCCACGCGTACCAGAAAAAAGATAGGCGTGAGAAGGTCGGCCATTATCGATGCTTTCTTTGAGCGCAGTCACCACCTGGTCCTGTCCGATGACTTCAGACCATGATGAGGGGCGATAGGTTCGGTAGAGGACGGGCATATAAGTAGTATAAAGGAAACGTGGGAAAAAGAAAGAAGAAGGTAAAAAAATACGCCGCTTCTCCCCAATCCCGTAGGACGAAGAGAAACGGCGTGCAAGCGCAAAGCTTGTGATGGGTCGTTCTTCAGGCGCTGCCGCTCGAGAGCGCGCCGGTGGCCGTAAACGCAAACTGTGCTGTCGCGGTCAGGCATTTCAAGGCGAGCTGGTCCGTTACCATTGCGGCGCGGGTGGCCACTTGGTCGGAAGTCGCGGTGTTGGGCGCATTGGCGGACGCAACGAATGAGGCGTTCTTTTGGGTCGAAACGGCGGCGTGATTCATGTGTGCCACACGTTCGGTATCCACGGGGACGGCGATGTGCGTCCAATTCGCATCATTCAGGGCGATAGCGCCGAGTTGGCCAACTTCTTGGGCGGCATTCGGAATTTGGGTCTCCGAAAGCGCCAATTCGCTCGCCTGCGCTGTACCCTCCTTCCCAGTAGTTGCCACGCCGGTAGTCGCCTTCTGCACCACATGCACGAGAGCCATCGCACTGATCACGGCGACGGCTGCCAGACCAAGGGTCCATTTGAACTTCATAGGCTTTCACTCTACAAGCAAAATCCTCTGAGTTTGTTAACCATAGATGAAACACGCACGTACGCAACGCGTCACATCAACTCACCCTCTCAAAGAACTTCGCTCTACTTTCTACATATAAAAGTGTACGATTATTATTTCCAACTGGCAACTATTTTATCCCCAGATTTATTTTAAGATACTCTTTTACAATTTTGTCAACTTGTCGCGCATTCTCAGTTTCCATCAGCTTCACGCGCAACTCTTTTGCACCAACCCTGCCCGCCGTGGCGGGCCAGCCGGAGACGTAGGCTTTGAAATGTTTTTTCATGACCGCAAAACTTTTGAGACCCTTGGCGCCCTTTGTGCCACAATATGTTTTTTCATAGAGTTTCGCGTGCTCCACCATGATAGTGAGTCGCTCTTCAGGAGTTCGCTCTCGCGCATTCTTCCCTTTCCGGCAATTCTCAAACAACCACGGAGTCCCGAAAATTCCCCTCCCTATCATTACACCATCACAGCCATATGTTTTGATTTTAGCCGCGCCATCAACTATGGACTCCACATCACCATTTCCAATAAGAAGCGTCCGTTCACCGACGGGAATATCTCGTTGAACTTCATCGCGCAACTTCACAATCTGTGGCATCAACTCCCAATGCGCCGGCACATCAGACATTTCTTTACGAGTCCGTAGATGAACAGTCAAGGCAGGTAATTTCTGTTCAAGAAGCACGTGCAACCAGTCCATTTCAACTCTGTTGTACCCAATACGAGTCTTCACGCTGACCGCATCAGCACGTCCAAATCCACTACGCGCAGCTTCGAGTACCGTAATCGCATTCTTCGGATCTCTCATCGACGCTGCACCACCACCTTGTTTTTCAACAGCCTTGTCAGGACAACCCATATTAATATCAAGACCATCGTAGCCAAGGTCAGCACAGAGTTTGGCTGCCTTTTTCATCGCCTCCGGATGACCAGTGAACAACTGCGCCACAATCGGCTTTTCTTTGTTGGAAAATTGAAGTTCATGGATTAGTTTTGCCTTGCCGGGTGAACACAATCCGTCGGCAGAGATAAATTCATTCCACATCACATCTGGTCTGCCATACTTTGCAATCATGGCCCGAAATGCCACGTCCGTCACATTGGCCATGGGAGCGAGCACGAAAAAATGCCTCGGGAGTGTGGCCCAAAAAGATGAAATGGCGCCCGCGGATTTTTTGTGTGCCTTCAATGCCATAGTCGCCCAGTCTACAACGTCAACCAGCTAATTACCAGCCATCAAGCACTCATTTTCACCTTCTCTACTCAGCAACCTTGCCCAGCAGTTTCAGCATATCCGCATCGCGGTTCTTACTATTCAACACAACCATCGCGTATACCTGCCTGTTTTTTCCGAGGGTGAACAGCGCCACTGATGTATGATTGGCTTCAGATGTGTATCCGTTCTTGCCTCCCGAATAATATGACCAACTCAGAAAGTGCGTCGGATTGACCCAGGTATGCGAGCGTATCGTCTTTGTCTTGAGTAGTGATGTCTCCAGGATTGTCGGGTCATTTTTTCGTATCCAATCAATCATGAGAGAAATGTCGTGTACTGTTGACACATTTTTTGGTGACAGACCAGATGGATCCGCAAAGTACGTACGATACGCGCCTATCGATTGCGCCCACTCATTCATGGCGCGCATAAAAGCCGCGCGGCCATACTCTTGGGCAAAAGCTTCGGCGGCGTCATTTGAGGAAACCATGAGGAGCGGATACAGCAGGTCCGAAGCCTTGAGCGTTTCCCCTACTTTGAACAATGCCGTATTCCCGTAGGTGGACATGATGCCGCGGGTAATAGTCACGCGATCATCGGCACTGAGCACTTTTCGCGCCACAACCGCAGTTGCCAGCTTGCTCACTGAAGCAATCGGGAGTGCCTGATCGGTGTTATGTCCCATCACCACCGACCCAGTCGTCAAATTATGTATGAGATATGCTTGAGCGGTAACGCCCTTCTGTGATGCTGCGGGCAATACCTGAGCTGCAGCTTCGATAAGGTTCTCTTCCTCGCTTGCCGTATACCGGATTGTGCGACGTACACCAGAGATGGATGTGCCATCGATGGGTGTTACTGCCGAAGTCACTGCAGCTGAAAAGGAAGGCAGCCGGAATGCCGCCATGCGCGGCTTCAAACTGCGCCATGCATACGAACCACCGTACGCGATGCCAACGCCGATGCCGATGGCCGCCAAACCGCCAAAAACCACAACAAAAAATTGTTTCATTGCTAGGTATCTTACACCACCCGCGGCCGCATGCACACCTACCGGAGATCAGCGCGCAAAGCGATGATACACATTGGGACTATAGCGGACATCAATATAGTCAAATTCAATCTGTTCTTTTTTTGCGCGAGCCGCGTCAACGGTGTGGTTCCAAAAAGAAATTAGGTTGGAAATCTGTTCTTCAATCGGAGCAATAGTGTTGAAATAGATAACGGCTGTGCCTGAACCCGTCCCGGGATTGCGGACGTACAGCTCGTATTCGCGACCTCCCTTCATGAGCATGGCGTCAATGACCATGCCGGCACGCTGAAGCGCTTCGTACACGCTTTGGATGCGGATAAACTCCTTGGTTGATGTAGCCGATTGTCCGATGAGGACCGAAGAGGTTGCATCATTATTAAGCGACAGATCGGGAATATAATAGCGCTTGTACACAGCGCCGGAAAATGAAGGCGCTTGTTTAAACATCGTGCCGGCATCGTCAGCAAAGTAGCATGCCCCGGAGTCGGTAACCGAAACCTGATCCCCATCAAAGTCCGGCAGAGTCGCACACACAACAGCCGCAGGATCTTTTTCATGAATGGCGACGACGAGCGTATGCCGGTCAGTACGGGTAACCTCAACGGTTTTGGCTTCGGGATATTTGGTGCCGATGAACAAGCGTATTGACAAACGTGGATATAGAAATGAATTGCTTCTCGAAAATAAACCGAGATACGAACCTGACAAAGAGCTCATGACCGCGTCATGGACGCTGGCCACCTCGCCCTGATCAATACCTGACACTTGGATGTTAGTAATGGCA
>JAHFMB010000072.1 GCA_023269245.1 Candidatus Tayloriibacteriota bacterium | reverse complement strand
CCAGACTACACCCAAATCTTCAAAAGGGAATTGCAGATGTGGTAGAGAAGACCAAAAATAACTCAAGAATTACCGTAACGATTGCACTCAATTACGGAGGTAGGGATGAAATTCTCCGTGCAATTTCAAAACTCGCAACTCGTAACCCGAAACTTTCTGAACACGAATTCGGACAGTTATTGGATACAAATGGTATTCCCGACCCTGACTTTATCATCCGGACCGGTGGGGAACAGCGCTTAAGCGGTTTTCTTCTCTGGCAGAGTGAATACAGTGAGCTCTATTTCCCTACGTTCCTTATGCCCGATTTTACGCCCGAAAAGTTAGACGCAGCCATTGAGGAATTTGAAAGTCGACAAAGAAGATTCGGGCGATAACTTGTCATCATCTACCTGATCGGGGATCAGCCTTTTTGATAATTGAAAACCAATACCGATTCCCGCCTGCGCGGGAATGACACTGGGAGACTATTTAAACCCCGATGTTATACCCGTTCCGAACATCACTCCGAGTATCTGTACCAGCCAATATGCTCCGAAGACGATAAGGAATCCGACGATGGCAAATGTAAGCTTGTGTTTTCCCTGTTCCATTTTTTTGGCGTCGCCCGCGCTCGTCATAAAGGTATATCCGGCGCTGATGAGCATGAAAAGCATCCCCAGTCCGGCTATGCCGATGATGATGGGGAGTGCATTACTTATGATAGCTCCGATGGTTCCCTGACCGCCCTGGAACAAAAAACCCTTAAATTCCTGCGGGTAGGCGATGGGCGTTTGTCCGTTACCGCTCATGCTTGGAAGCTGGATGGCCTGTGCGAGTATCTCTGACATACGGTTATCCGAATCCGGGAATGCCCAATACATTATAGCCGATAAGTCTCAGGATAAATATGGAAAATATCACAAGAAGTAGGCCGGTGATTGCGGATGTGACGAGCTCGCGTCCGGCGGTTAACTGCTCAGGGTTGCCGGCACTCGTAAGGATCTGGAAACCTCCGAAAAGGATGAGGAGAAATGCAATTCCCCCACCCAACCCTACCCCGATCCGGAGCACTTCTCCTACTATTTGCTGCGGATCCGTAGCCACGCATCCGAATGCCGTCCATGCTGCGGTACCTGATCCCATACAGGACTGGCATGCTCCCTGCTGAGATCCGGCGAATTGACACACGCTGGTGGTGGATGCCGCAAACGCTCTACTCACGGGAACAGTCGCAAGAAGAATAATTCCCAAAGATATGATAATGAGAACGGTTTGTCGCATACAGGTACTTATAAGTCTAACAAATCAGAAACCGTGATACAATGGAAACGCTTCATTATTTCATCGCATCACGGATCATGAAACGCATATGTATTATCATATTTTTGGTTTTTGCGTACGCAGTTGCGGCCATTCCTGTGCGTGCACAGGAATGTACTGCTCAAAACATTCAGTCCCTCAATTCATTGGACCCCATAACGTTGCAGCGCATGAATGATAAATGTAATCAGGCGCTCTCGGATATGCAGACCGCAGTGAAGCCCCACGTTGACGAGCTTAACCAAATGAAAGCGGCAATTGCTGCTTTTCAGGCCCGCATCACCCAGATAGAGGCGGATGTTGCCAAAAAAACTTCAGAAATAGCCCAGGGAGAAAAAGATTTGGAAGGGTCGCTCATTCTTGCTTCTGAACGTATACGGCGCTTCTATATGAGAAGTTATATCAGCAGCCCGATGTATCTATTTCTTTCATCAAATAACATCGGGTCAGCCGTCCGTACCATCGGATATCAACAGGCGGCGGTAAACGAAGATAAAAAAGTAATTACCCAAACTGCGGTGACGGTGAAGGATCTGGAAGATAAGAAGGCGGCGCTGGAAAATGAAAAAGCGTCGCTTGCTGCGCTGAAGGCGGATACCGATAAGCGCGCTGCTGCCGTGAAGGCGCTCGTGGATCAGGCAACGGCGTACCAGTCTCAACTCCAGGGATATATCGCACAAATTTCGGCCAGGCAACAGGAGTTTTTGAATCAGAAGCTTGCCGGATTAAATATTTCTCGTAGCGCTATGAGTGCAGGAGCGTGTGTTGATGACCGCTCTATTGATCCAGGTTTTTCCCCACGATTCGCGCTTTTTACATTTGGAGTACCAAACAGGATTGGCTTAAATCAGTGGGGTGCCAAAGGAAGAGCGGAAGCAAATCAAAGCCCGAAGGAAATACTTGCTGCATATTATAATGCAGACTATACCGAGCATTACAACACAGGGATAAATATTCATGTGGTCGGTACAAATGAATATGGGCAGTCGTTTGATGACAACTGGAATATTGAAGAGTATCTTAAACATTTGTATGAAATGCCGACTAACTGGGACACAAAAGCGCTACAGGCGCAGGCGATAGCGGCCCGTTCTTATGCGCTATCTTATACCAATAATGGATCAGCCCCAATTTGCCCCAGCCAACAATGTCAGGTTGTCAAAAGAGAAAATAATAGTCAGTCATGGATAGACGCGGTAAATAATACTGCGGGTATAGTGCTGACAAATGGTGGACAACCGATTAAAGCTTGGTTTTCTTCAACACACGGCGGCTATGTATTTGCATCAGGCGACTTACAGGGATGGAGTAGCACCTCGTGGACGAAGCGTACGGTTGATAGCTCTGGATCAATCAATAGTTTTAGCGATTTATTTAATACTGCGTATGATCGTGGATCCCCATGGTTTTATTGCGATTGGGGATCGCGCAGTCAATATAATAAAACTGCTTGGCTCAAACCGGAAGAGCTCGCAGACATCGTGAACGTCACGATGCTGGCTGCGCAGGACGGCTCATCACAGAAGCATTTAGTCCAGACAGACAAGCCAAATCCGGATGGTGTAGATACGTGGGACGCATCCACCGTCCGATCCAAGCTCGGTGGGTCGGGCTTCAATTCCGTTTCGAGCGTATCGGTAAACGCTGATTTTAGTGTCGGGCGCGTGACTTCTGTGACGGTCACGGGCGACGCAGGCACGAAAACATTTGACGGTGATACCTTCAAAACCTACTTTAACCTCCGTGCTCCGGCAAATATCCAAATTGTCGGACCGCTGTTTAACGTCGAACGAAAGTGATTCTTCGGCAGCCTCATGGTCAACTCCGTCAGATCTGCGTTCGCGATACGCAAAATATTTTTCCTCACACACAGTAGATTGCTATTCGCTGTCTTTTATAGTATTTTTGTATGGATGCCGACAATATTCGTATCACCTCCCAAGCAGGTTACGCCGAAAACCACGGTGAAAAAATCTTCAAAGAAATCCTTTGTCGCCTCTGAAGAGCCGTCCACTCCCATGCATCCCTTAACCGCCTTTGCCGTCAACCCGCACGGTCTCCGATTTGAGACGCAGGAGGAAGAAGAAGTGGTGATCCTATTTTTGCGTCAGCACTTTATTGTCAATATCCCGTGGATTTTTCTGACCATAGTTCTCCTCTTGGCGCCGACCGTTATATTCCCGAAATTATTTTCGGTACTGAGCATCAACTTTTCTCTTCCCGCAGGTTATTTTCTCATAGGGACGCTTTTTTGGTATCTGGCGACGTTTGGATTTGCGCTTGCAAGCTTTATCGGATGGTTCTTCAACATATATATCGTGACGAATGAGCGCGTGGTGGATATCGACTTTTTTTATCTCCTCTATAAAAAATTTTCCGAAGCGGAGCTTTCTAAAATTCAGGATATCAGTTACACAAGCGGAGGGATATTTGCCGCCATTTTCAATTACGGGAATGTGACGATCGAAACCGCAGGAGAAGCTCCGAATTTGATGTTCGAGGTGATTCCATATCCTGAGCGGGTTGTTGAGACAATCCGGGCTCTCACTGAGCAAAACGAAGGAGACGCCGTATGATACCCGTTCTCCCCGGAGCGTTGCTTCTGGTTATCAAAATATTTTTTCTTGTGGGGCTTCTTCTGTATAGCATCTTTGCGGCAGTGCTCGTTCGACAGGAGCAACTTATGGCAGACGTTCTGGAAGAATCATTCGAACCCATCCTCCGGCTTTTGGTGATCGGTCACCTCGTCATGGCCATAGGTATCTTTGTGTTGGCGTTTTTCTTCCTCTAGTATCCCGTCATAGCGTACAGTGCTAAGATAAACGTATGACCGGTAAACCATTGGTCGGTTCTGTAGTGGGACCCACGACGCTTACTCATTGGGGACAGGTGCTTCACTTACCTGATGCGTACGGCGCGGTTGAAGTATCATTTCCTGACGGCGGCGCGAGGGCGGCGGGAATACACTTATTATCAGAATTGAGTGCACGTTTGAAAGATGCACCCACGAGTCTGCGTATTCTCGACGGGGTTGTTGATGAGGTAGTGGGAGACGGAGTGGAGACCATTTTGATTTGTGTGCCGGTCGGGCACGTACTGTATATAGCACTTAGGGGTACCGGAGATGTCTATTTGCGCCGCGGACGGGAATTTGCACGGTTACTTCACGGCGCCGGATCTATCTCCGGCGAAATCCAACCCGGCGATACGATCATTTTAGCATCGGCAGAGTTTTCCCGTGCGTTGACGCTTGAAGAAGCAGGAGCGGTCTTTGATCATCTGACGCCGGATGAAGTTGCCGAACGCCTTACGCTGCTTCTCCACGAAAAACCGTATGGGGAGGGCAGTGCAGCCATGGTGCTTCAGTTTGGAGAGGAGGTAGGCGTAGTCCCGACGGCAACCCCGGCGGCGGTGGTGATGTCGAAACTCGTACGGACGAAGGTCTTTTTATCCCACTTTCATCCCCGTCGTGTGCGCAGACACTTGTCTTTGTCGGTACTCCGGGATGATATGAAACGGTTGCGGGGGCACCCGAAAAGGGCGAC
>JAHFMB010000071.1 GCA_023269245.1 Candidatus Tayloriibacteriota bacterium | reverse complement strand
GCGAAGAATCGCGACACTAGTAACTGGATTCATAATTCACTTTTAGTGGAGCAGTTGTATTCAATCTATCACCACCCTATTGAAATGCAACTACATACAAGTGGACTACATTTTCTTTGGCACCTTGATTCCAAGAAGCCACAAGCCGTTGACCATAGTGGTACGAAATGCACGCGTCAGTGCGATGCGATAGGGTGAAAGCGGATCGGTATCACTGATGATTTGGTTCGAAGCATAATATGCGTTGAATGCGCCCGCGAGAGCGACGAGGTAATTGGCGACGTGCTGGGGAGCATATTCAAGGCGAGCACGCTCAACAATGTCCGGAAATCTAGAAATTAATTTTTCGACAAGACTCACCTGTTCCGGTAGCGTAATCTGCGCGGTCTCTTTTTTGACTCCGCCCATACCATCTTTGGTTGCTTTCTCCAATATTGAATTCGCTCTCACTGCCGCATACTGCAAATAAGGTCCCGAGTCACCTTCAAACGAGATCGATGCAGCTGAATCAAAAATAACATCTCCGCCTACTGACTGCCGCAAAATTGTGTATTTGATGGCGCCAATGGCAACATCGTCGGCGATGACTTCTTTTTCTTCCTTCGACAACTCCCTATCAGCAATTTTATCCATGACCATGGCTCTCATATCATTGATCAATGCTTCGGCTGAAATCACATTTCCTTTTCGTGACGACATTTTTCCTGACGCAAAGCGCATCATGCCGTGACCCATATGCTTGGTCTTTGCCCCAATCTCGGGCATAACAAGCTCCAGCACTTTCAACAAGACGCGGAAATAATCAGTCTGTTCATTGGCTGTGATGATGATGGATTCAGCAAGGTCTGGGTAGATCTTGAACTTCTCAGCATTGAGACCCAGCTCCTTTGTCTCGTATGTCGGCAATCCTTGGGAAGTAATGAATACGCGCGTATGCAACCCGCGAGCTTTGCGAGCGGAGCCGTCCTCGGATGAGGGCAACCCGCGAGCTTTGCGAGCGGAGCCGTCCTTGGATGGGGACAAACCGTACTCTTCTCCCTTGAACACCACCGCCCCCTCACTCTCGGTGAATATGCCTTTTTTCTGAAATGTCCGGACGATCGATTCGCCATTCCTGCCTTCAATGCCTTCAAAGAAATAATTATCGAATTTCGTACCAAGCTTTGCATACATAACTTCAAATGCATCAAGACTTTCTTTTCTTCCCTGGTCATAGAGCGCGTTAATCCGGTCATTATCACGTGCGTAAACATGACGATTGATCTCATCAATTTCTTTTTTTGCCGTGGCATCATCTTCGTATGCCAACGCGCCATGCGTATATGCTTTCCCCCAAAATTCCACGCCGCTTTTATCCACGGTATTCATGTGCATAGCTCCCCATATCGCTTTGGCGACATGCGGACCGACATCTCCCTGCCAACTGGCACGTTTAACTTCAGCGCCAGACGATTGGACCAGACGTGAAATAGATTCGCCAATGGCATTGGACATGAGATGACCGATATGGAGGACCTTGAATGGGTTCGGGTCGGTATATTCGACCATAATCTTTTTTCCTGCATCACGCGTGCTCCAACCATATTCACCAGTGCCTGACGCAACCGATACCACCTGCTCAGCAAACAGCGAATCTTTTAGTTTAAAGTTGATAAAACCGGGGCCAGCAATCTCTACCGACTGTATGAAACCTGGAAGGTGCGTACGGAGCGCCTCAACAACTCGGTCTGCAAGCACTCTTGGCGAAGCTCCTAATTTTTTTGCATTGACCATGGCGACATTGCATGAAAAGTCGCCGTGTTCAGGGTTGTCGGGATATTCCAGACGAAACGACGCCCCCGATATATCGAGGGTTTTCAAGGCTTTTTCGATGGCCACCTGGATATCCTGCTTCATGGCCGTATTGTAGCAAAAAGACCAGAATAGACATAGGATTTGACATTCATACTGAAATAGTCTATGATGCGCCCAGAGCATACACTAAGAACGGTACCGACGACAGCTAGGTCTGTACGACTAGCCGAGGTAGAGAGGCCCGATGACCATGATCATGTTCACGGCGCTCATGTGTATTCTGCCCGCCACACGGTGGCCATGCAGAAAGACTCCAATCTGTTCCTCCAAGAACTCTTCAATGCCTTGCCGGCGCCGAAGAAACGATTGCGATCTGCCATCCTCGCCCCCACTCTTTGCACTTTATATCCGGGGGTCCGTTCTGAATTTGGCGCGAACCACGTGGTTCGCGCCTTTTCTTTTTCCAAATAGTAAATCGTGGAAATATGTTTTCCACTATTTTCCCTGGACCCTCTTGAGGACCGTATCAATCTGCGCCGCAATCTTTTTGAAATCTTTTTCCTTGCGTCCGCGAGTGGTCTCGGCCGCAGTACCAAGTCGAATACCGGACGGGTCAGCCGGCGGGCGTGTGTCAAACGGAATTGCATTCTTGTTTACAATAATTCCGACGGCCTCAAGCGCATCACTAGCAACTTTTCCAGGAACAGCACCTGCGCCTTGTGCATTCTTTTGACCATTCATCCATGTGTCGACAAGTATAAGGTGCGAATCGGTTCCACCGGAAATAATCTTCCACCCTTTGTGCTTCAATTCTTCAGCTAAAACTACTGCATTTTTCTTGACCTGCGCTGCATATTTTTTGAATGCAGGTGTAGCCGCTTCCTTGAGAGCTACAGCGACCGCCGCAATCTGGTTGATATGTGGACCTCCCTGCAGACCCGGGAAAACGGCCTTGTCGATCTTTTTACCAAGTTCGCGTGCATCAATCCTACTGAAAATAAGTGCCGCACGAGGGCCACGGAGTGTCTTGTGGACTGTTGTTGTCACAATGTCGGCATATTCAAACGGTGAAGGATACGCTCTACCTGCAACCAAACCAGCAATATGTGACATGTCTACCATGAGAAGTGCGCCACAGGCATCGGCAACCTCACGCAACTTTTTGAAATCAACCACACGCGGATATGCTGTATATCCACCAACAATGATGTTTGGTTTTTCTGCGATCGCCAACTCTTTGAGTGCCGCATAATCGAGCAGCTCGGTATTCTTATTCAAACCATACGGGACTTGAGTCCAAAACTTGCCACTCGCGGATACTTTGTGGCCATGAGTAAGATGACCGCCATGATCGAGCGACATGCCCATGATCTTTCCTTCCCTCGGGACAAGTCCAACGTACACAGCCATATTAGCTGGCGAACCCGAAAGCGGCTGGACATTGACGTGCCATTCCGTCGGCTTAAGTCCGAATAGTGTTAATGCGCGCTCAATGCATAGGGATTCAACCTTATCAACAATCTCGTTGCCCCCGTAATAACGTCTTCCAGCGTACCCTTCTGCGTATTTGTTGGTAAGTTCCGAACCGAGAGCCTCAAGCACATCCTCGGAAACATAGTTTTCTGATGCGATCAGATTGATGACCTTCTTTTGACGCTTTTTCTCCGCTTCGATAAGTTTCTTGATCTGTGTGTCTTTCATGGGAATAAATGAAAATAATAATCGCGCAATCAGTCCGAGAGGTTGGTTTATATAAATGACGACCAAATAGATTTGTAGGCAGTGGTAAGCATGGGAGTATGTAAAGGCATTCTATCAAGAAAATCGAGTAAATAAAAAGTCCGCCGGCTCACCTTCAGGGGGCAAGACGGCGGACGAGGTGACGCAGGCGCTAACACTAACCACTGACACGGCTCGTTGGTAAGTCGAGCCACAACTCCCCAGGTCCGATGGCTTTCGTCCAAGGGGAAAGGAATGGGGTCAGGAGCTACGGTTACCGGAAACGCGGTTGAATCCGCCGACAATCAGCGACTGAAGACTTTAAGCTGACGTCTGTGGAAACAACGTTAGAATCTTCGAACTCCGCTCCTGCCCCAGGACTACCGTAGGCGAGCACTTTACTCTGTTCGTATTACCAAACACCCGAGATCTTAACGATCATTGAAGGGCGCGCATCGCTCCCATACTGAGGCCACGGATGGCCCACTGGGAACCACTTAAGATAATCAGAACCGAGCAACACGACGTGTGTCACCGCGGCTATTCGCCACAGAAAAGACGTGGCTTACGATTTGGTTTTTCCCCTTTAAGGATAGGAGCATCCGGCAATGAAGCCCGTGAACTAAGCCCTCGCGGGGTCGCGGTTACGTTTCATTGCCCTTGTCGATGTCAAAAGCCGTAGCATTTCGTTGTTACTTCCGGCTAGAGCCAACCTGCGCTCTGAAAATGAGATTACTCCAAGACCGAAATCTTGTCAAGTCTCATTTCTGGACATTACAACCTATATGCGTTCTCGTATGTTTTTGACAAACTCCTTTTTTACCTCCTCCAGCGGTCTATTTGCATCAATAATGATGTGCGGAACCTTCTTAAAAAACTGCAAATACCCCTCTCTAACCTTTTCATGGAATGCGATTTCTCGATCATCAAAATGGTCATACTGTTTTCCTTGAAGCAACGACTGATTGCGGGAGCGCGCGCGGCGTACTCCTTCCTTCGGCTCAACATCAAAGAAAATGTAGAGGTCAGGCTTTACTTCCAGACGTTCACGAAGATGCCAAAATAGTTTGTCCAGGGCGCCGGCTGACTGTGCCCACACTTGGTACGTATATGAAGAAGCATCAAAACGATCAGCTATTACCGGCTTTCCTGAATTCAACGCAGGCACAATGGCCCGGGCCGTATTATCAAAACGCGCGGCAAACATAAGGCATAATGTCGTCTCAGCAGGGGTTCCTTTGGCAAGCGGGTTTTTGAGCGTGACATCACGAATCGCTTCCGCATATGGAGATCCACCTGGTTCTCGAGTTGTGATTATCGCGTCTCCCAGCTCTTCTTTGAGGGCCATCAAGACCGATGACTTGCCCGAGCCTTCCCCACCCTCAATAACAATGAATGGCGGTTTTTTCTTGATAAACATGAGAGGTGAAATCATAGCAGTGTGGCGGGATTATATCATGTGATCATTGCTTGCCCGTACTACCAAATCGGCCTTCGCCGCGTGATGTAGTTGATAATTCTTGAACTTCAGTGAGCTTGGCGATTGCAACAGGGA
>JAHFMB010000070.1 GCA_023269245.1 Candidatus Tayloriibacteriota bacterium | reverse complement strand
TGGTGCCTCCATTCGGTGGATTATTGTTGAAAATGGCCCAGAAGGGATGAGTGGTCGTTTTCCGGTTGGTGAGTTTGATGGTGGTACCGTCATCCAGGGCATACAAAATAAATTTACCGGCGTGGCGCCGGCGAGTTATCACCACGCCTCCGGTCTTAACCGGGCAATCAAAGAGGCCAGGACTCGCTTTGTCCTTGTGCTCGATCCCGATTTTTATATTGTGCGGAAAGGGTGGGTGGCCGAGGTGCTCAATCATATGAATAGTGAAAGGCTCGCATTCTTTGGCGTACCATATAATCCGAAAAGATACATGAAGTATCGTTATTTTCCATGCATCCACTGCATGTTCATCGATCTTGAAAAAGTGGAAAAGAATCGACTCGATTTTTCTCCGCGGTATGAGCAAGACCGACTCCTCGCTGGCCGTGCAAAGGCGGCTGCGGTCGCTCCAGGACAGAACAAAGTGTCGAAAAAAATAGCGCGGGCTGTTCCAACTCTCAGACGTTTTCTAAAAATATACCTGCGAAGAGGCGCAATCATTGGATCGTCACGTGACACTGGCTATGGCATCTACGAAGTATATGGTATGGGTTCAGAGTCACACGTAGGTTGTGCTCAGCCAGTCTTCAAGTTCGACTCAGGCGGTACCAATCCACACTATCTTGTTTCGCCATGGAATCGTTTCGTAGAGAGATTTCTACCAGAACGTTTGTGTTATGTGCCAAAAAAACGCGGATATTTCACCAAAAAGGGGTTTGGCGGGTATGGCATTACTGACGTGTTTTCACGCGGATGGGACGAATTTGTGTGGAAGAATACGCCATTTGGCTTCCACCTTCAAGGCGCCCGCCGTGACGGAAAAACCACTGACCATGCATCTGACGTTCCGGTGCTTCAGGAAATATTCAAAGTGTGCGAGAATATGATGCCATGAAAACGATTTTTATCACGATATTTGAAGGAGTGGAGGCGAAGAATATTTTGCGCACTGGCATTGTCGATGCAATCCTCAAAAAGAGTTCTGACACGCGGGTTGTACTTTTTGTAAAAAATAAAGAACGTGCGGACTATTATGCCCGAGAATTTTCCAGTCCGCGCATATCGTACGAGGTTGTTACGACATATGATCAGGTAGGAATTCACAAATTGTTTAGCTCTTGGAAATTTTTGTTTTTGCAGACAGGGACGACCGATCTCCGAGCCAAGATGGTTTCCGAAGATCGTGGTACCTGGTATTTGTATTACTCCCGCGTCATTCACCGCATACTCGCTCACCGCCTCTTCGTCGCACTGTTTCGTGTCCTTGATCGTATGTTGTCGAGGAATCCTGTCTTTGACCAGTATTTCCGCACCTACAAACCTGACCTTATTTTGCTCGCCAATTTATTTGAAGATTTTGAAGTTGATTTTCTCAAGTGTGCCAAGAGGCATGGCGTCAGATCCATCGGGCTGACCAACAGCTGGGATCGTTCAACTGCTCGATGCATTCTACGTGTGGATACCGACAAAACCATGGTGTTCAATGATACGCTTCTCGATCAAATGGCTACACACAATCTCATACCATGCACAGACTTTTTTGTTTCAGGTATTCCACAGTATGACGATTATTTTCTGCCGCCAAGCGTGACTCGTGATGAATTTTTCAAGAGCATTTCTATCGATCCAAAAAAGAAATTGGTTGTGTATTCGCCAATCGGTGGCATGTTCAGCAATTCAGATTGGGATATTATGGACCATTTGCATGAGCTTCATATGGCAGGGAAATTCGGCGCTGATGTTGAAATTCTCGTGCGATTTTCGCCAAATGATTTTATCAAAGATGCCGATCTTAAGAAGCGGCCGTACCTCCACTACCAAATTCCCGGGACCCGTTTTTCATCAGTACGCTCGACAGATTGGGACATGAATGGCCGCGAGCTCGAGGAGCTTCGCAATACGCTCTATCACATGTCGCTCATCGTTTGTTACGCATCGAGTATCTCGGTTGATGCGGCAGTCGTCAACAAGCCAGTCATTAATATTGATTTTGAGATCAAGGACAATGGCAAACTTTCAAAATCTCCGACGGTGTTTTATGGCATGACACATTATGCCAAAGCGCTTAGTTATGGAGGTGTGCGCATGGCCACGAATACAGATGAGCTTGTAACCTGGGTCAACAAGTATCTGAGTGACCCAACTCTTGATGCAGAAGGACGCAAAAAACTAGCTATTGCACAGTGCCAGTTTCTAGATGGAAAATCTGTAGATAGGATTTCGACGTATATCGTGGCGAATCTCTAAGTGTTCTGTATAGTCGGTTTGTGTGCAGGCCCTGTTATTTTCTCACTCGAAGCTCAAAGGTAAGTGTCTTGATAATATCCCAAAAGAATCGGCCGAATATACGGTTGATGCCTGGGATGTGTCGGAACCATGGCGTGTAGTATTTGTACGCAATATTTTTAACCTGGAAATCGCACTTCATATGGTAGTCCGGCAGTCGCCCGGCGCTGAGAAGGCTTTTGTCGAAATATTCAAAGGTGCGTTCGGTGAAGAATTTTTTATGTGTCGGGTCCTTGAATGCAGCAGTCGATTTTACATAGGGAACGGTGATGATGATCTTGGCGTTGTTTTTTGAGACGCGATACATTTCTTCCATAATAAAAACGGTATCTTCCAAATGTTCAATGATGCTGAGTGCCAAGATTTCTTCGACGGAATTGTCAGGCAGAGGAATGCCTTTGGTGACGTCCGCCACGATGTCGACTTCCGGATAGGCGATTATGTCGATGGTGGCATACCCCGGTTGTTTGTTTCTACCGCCGCCCAAGTTGATTTTCGTGCAGTCTTTCATGGGGTATAGTATAGTATTAGTCATATGAAAATGGAAATGACCACAGCGGAGTACCAGAATATTATCGACACAACGTCGGCTGATATTGTTGTTGGTGTTGATCGTACGGGCAACGAGGTCTCGGTTTTGGCTGCGCGAAAAGGGGTGACTCGTGAGACTGCCACGAATATATTTCCCGTGGTTGTCGACGAATACGAGTGGTCGCGCGAAGAGCAGATCAAGCGCGCCCAGCAGTTCCGCGATTGCATTGAATACATCTATTCGCCTGAAAATGACTCGACACATCCGATGCTGGCAACCTGGAGGCTTGATGACACGGCACGACTCAAAACGACATTGGCATTGCCTTTTGGTGGAAAGGTGCTCGAAACAGGCTGTTCGTCGGGGACAGTGACCATAGAGATTGCCAAACTTCCGCAGGTTAGAGAAGTTGTCGGTATCGACCTCCGGCCGGACGCCATCGCGACCGCAAACGAATTACTGCATTCGCTGCGCGCCAAAGGAAATATTTCTACTGCTGATGCACAAAAAGTCCGTTTTGAAGTTTCAGCCATTGAAGATGTGAAGACTGCTGATGGCTCTTATGACAGCGTCTGCGCATTTGAAGTGTTGGAACACTTGACGATCGCTGATTTTCACAAAGCTATGACCAATATGCTCCGCCTGCTTTTGCCGGAGGGCGCATTTTTGATGAGCGTGCCAAATAGGTATCCGGATCAGTTTTATACGGACGCAAAACGTGCCCGTTGGAATGCGCTAGACCACAAGGATTATTTCAGCAAGGAGAGTTTGGAATGGTTGCTCAAGCCCTATTTCAAACAGGTGACGTTCCATTCGGTTGATGGTCGACCGGTTGACAAGGGTGTCTATTTATTCGCTGAAGGGAGGGGAAAGAAATAATCAGATAGGTCTTTACGACTACCACATAAGTGTGGTAGAGTAAGTTTTCTCATGAGTGCACGATATACCCCAAAAATCATTGCGGAAATAGCCTCGTCTCATAATGGTAATATTGAGCTGGCCAAAAAAATGATTTGGGTCGCAAAGGACGCGGGTGTTGACATAGTGAAATTTCAGTCATGGCAGAGTAAGAATGTCGACGAATCTGATCCAGACAAAAAGCGTTACGCATCACTCGAACTTTCAGATGAGGCTCACATCATCCTCAAAAAAGAATGTGAAAAGGTGGGCGTTGAGTTTATGACTACCTGTTACGACGCGGCCCGCATTCCGTTTCTCAAAAAGCTCGGACTCAAGACGATCAAGGTCGCCAGTACCGATCTCAAGCACTATGCGTTTTTGCAGAAGCTTCGCGACAACTTTGACGAGGTTATTGCTTCGACGGGCATGACCACTGAAGCTGAGATCAAGAAGGCGCTCAAGATTTTGAAAAAGGGCGAATTTACGATTATGCATTGCGTGTCCGTCTATCCGTGTCCGCTGGAAAAGGCTAATTTGGGTAAATTGGCATGGCTCAAGGAACAGACTCCGCACGTCGGCTATTCCGATCATGTGCAAGGCGCGGCGGCGGCTGTACTTTCTTTGGGAATGGGTGTTAAATACATTGAAAAGCATTTTACTCTAGATCGGGACACTCCTCAGCCGGGCCATACCGTTGGAAAGGGCTTGAAACCGATAACCACGCATAGCATTGCCGATGAGCCGCATGTATTCAAAGAACTCGTTGAATGGAGAGACCGTTACGTGACTGCCATGGGTACAGGTAGTCTCGAACTTTTGCCTGAAGAACAGTTGACTCGTGCAAAATACACTGGCAGACTTGGTAAAAACAGCTAATCAGACATTTATGAAAATTACGAAAAAGAAAACCTCTCAAGCCCTAAAAAGAAAAGTTTGTTTTGTCATAACAAATTTTATTCATTACAGTAGAAATATGCTTGTCTTGGCCGAACTCAACAAACGAAAAGACGTTGAGCTTCATGTCGTTGTCGGCGGGAGCGCACTTTTGTCAAAATATGCATCAAAATATGCGCAGGTAAAATCTTTGCTACAAGCTGATGGCATCAAGAATATTCATGAAGTTTTCTTTAATCTTGAAGGGGATACTGCTGTAGTGAAGGCCAAGACCGCGGGACTTGGCATTGTTGAATTTGCCAACTTGTTCGGTGAAATTGTGCCAGATGTGGTCATTGTCCGTGGCGATCGTTTTGAGGTGCTGGCGGCCGCGGCAGCTGCGGCGTATATGAATATTACGGTCGCACACATAGAAGGCGGAGATGTCTCGGGCACGCTTGATGAGAGTGTTCGCCATGCCATCACCAAACTTTCTCATATTCATTTTGCGA
>JAHFMB010000069.1 GCA_023269245.1 Candidatus Tayloriibacteriota bacterium | reverse complement strand
AGCTTGCCCATACGAACCAACAGATCTTGCTCGGATTGCTTTTCGATGATTTTGACGAGTTGTTCCTTTGCATCTGCGGCCGAAAGCTGCGCAATTTTCTCGAGAGCCGCCTTGCGGTCCTCCTCGAGCTTATCGGCCTTCTCGCGGATAGCCTTGATTTCGGCCACGCGTGTCTTTATCATGTCGACTTCCTTGTCGATATCCGTCTGACGTTTATCAAGAAGATCCTCCTTTTTGATAAGGCGATCTTCAATCTGGCGGAACTTGTCTTCTTTTTCCTTTGTCTCCTTTCTCACCGTTTCAGCTATCTGTGCGGCCTTGGCTTCTGCGTCTGCAGTGATCTTCTTTGCCTCTTCTTTGGCGGCAAGGAGCATTTCCTTGATTTCGAGCTCCATGGAGCCTTTCTTGCCGAGCGAGATGATCAAACGCAGGTAGTACCCAATCGCCACACCAGCGACTCCGGCGATGGAGAGGTATAGTGCGACTAATTTAAGTGACATATGCGGTGTAGACCCGCCTTCCCGGAACTAGGGTGAGAGGAACGTATGAGTGTGTGCCAGAGTCGTGTGCGGAATGGCTATGTTCATAAGTCTATTCATAAGTTTGGTTTCACTGAATTCCGTAAAAAGCGGTATCAAATTTAAAATTGGTAACACCTGCATAATATACCGTATCGCGCAATTTCGCAAGGTTTTACTTTACGTGGTCAAGAGGGTTGATTTTGACATTTTGTCTAATAAAAGGTATATTGTAGACCTACTTTTAATCGATACACCACCATGCTTATTCCAACAGTTATTGAAAAATCATCATTCGGCGAGCGTGCGTACGACATCTATTCGCGCCTCCTCAAGGAAAACATCGTTTTTTTGGGAGGCCCGATCGATGACAATGTGGCAAACCTCATCATTGCCCAACTTCTGTTCTTGCAATCTGAGGATCCGAAGAAGGACATCCAGCTGTATATCAACTCCCCGGGCGGATCGGCATCTGCGACATTAGCGATGATCGATACCATCAATCATATTAAGAATGATGTCTCGACAGTCTGTGTCGGTATGGCGGCTTCGGGTGGCGCATGGCTGCTTTCGGCCGGGACAAAGGGTAAACGTTTTGCATTGCCGAACTCAGAGATCATGATCCATCAGCCATTGGGTGGGGCAGAAGGTCAGGCAACTGATGTTGAGATTCGCGCGAAGCAGATGATTAAACTCCGCGAACGACTTGCAAAAATTATGGCAAAAAATTGCGGGCAGACTCTCTCAAAGGTTGAAAAGGATATTGATCGTGATTACTACATGGATGCCGATGAGGCAAAGAAATATGGCATTATCGATGCGGTTGTTACCGGCAAGAAACAGTAATTAGATACGGCCGGCCGAGCGCCGGCTTTGTCGTAAGCACATGAGACTTCACCGCTTTTATATTTCAGAGCCTATTGGTTCAAAAAAAGAAATTATCGTCCAGTCAGAACAGCTGGTCAATCAGCTCGTGCGTGTTTTTAGATTGAAGTCTGGTGACTCGGTTATTTTGTTTGATGGTTCCGGAACAGACTATGAATCTCTGATGCAGGATTACGATAAACAAACAGTTACTTTTACTATCACAAAAAGTGCGCCAAGCCGTTTCGTACCAACTCGGCATATTTCACTGTATGCAGCGGTGGTTAAAAAGGATACCTTTGAGTGGATTGCCGAGAAGGCAACTGAACTTGGCGTGACCGAAATTATTCCGGTGATGGCTGAGCGTAGCGAAAAGAAACATCTCAACGAAGAGCGTCTTCAAAAAATAGTTATTGAAGCGAGCGAACAAAGTGGTCGTGGATCTGTACCTACAGTTGGTTCAATTGTGTCGTTGAAGGAATCATTAGAGATGATGATGCAGAAGGGTATTGCTGTTGTTGTCTTTCATACTGAAGGCGAAGCGTTTGATGCGGGCACATATTCAAAGCAGCATACCAACCTCGCTGTATTTATTGGTCCTGAAGGCGGCTGGTCTCCAGCAGAACTCGAAATGTTTCACAGCTATAAAGTCCCTGTCGTCTCCCTCGGCGCTCAGGTTCTTAGGGCTGAAACCGCTGTCGTCGCTGCCCTCTCCTTGACTATGTTGGGAAATGGGTGCTAATTTCAGTTAGCATTGTGTGGGGGCGATAATTTTTAATCAATAGCGTTTCACACAAAAGCCCCACTCAATTGTGAGGCTTTTGTTCGGACGTTTGTATGCTTGATTACTTGGTCTGTTCCAAAAATTCAAAGACTTTTTCATTCGTCAGTACGGTTTCGGCATACACAGCGGCGCGTTCACGATCAGCTTCTTTGTAGTGTTCAACGATGTGACTTACTTCTTCCTCGATTTCCTTTTTGGTCGGAGAAATTTTTTCTTTTTTGGCGATTTCGTTCAAGATCAATTGCAGCTTTGCCTTCTTTTCCGCGTGAGGCCTCCATTCCTTTCGAATTTCTTCGAGTGTCTTTTTTGCATGTTTGAGATAGTCATCCAATTTAACACCCATGCGCTCGACATCCGCAGTAAACTGTGCCTGCGTACGATCGAGTTCGCTCTCGACCATAATGTCCGGTAGTTCGACGGTTGTAGCATCGGCCAGTGCATCTGAAATACGAATGCGAGCTTTTTCTTTTACCTTGTCAATTTTTTGTTCCTTAATCATATCTGAGAGTTTGTTTCTGAAATCAGGAATGTCATTGAAGTCACCAAGAGTTTTTACCCATGCATCAGTGAGTTCGGGCATGCTCGCATCAATAGCTTTATCGTGCTCTTCCTGAGTCATCTTGTCATGGTCATGATTCTCATGCGATGCATGGCGGCGTCGGATTTTGAGGATCGCCTCGTCAATATCTTTTTCGAACACCTTAGTATCCTGTGTGTCTGATTTTTTAATTTCTGTGGCGGCTATCTTCGTATAGTCAGGAAGTGTAACTTCAGGTACGACTGCGGTAATGGCAGTAAATCCGAGAGGGTTGCCTGGTGCTAGTTTGGTAACACGTATCTCAGGTTTTCCGATAGCATCAATTTTTTCATCAATCAGAATGTCGAGGTACGCGCGTGAAAGTGCGAGTTCGGCCATCTCTTCCAAAATAGCTGATTGTCCGACCTTAGCGATGAGGATATTTTCAGGAACCATGCCCTTGCGGAATCCATCAATGGTAATAGTTTCATTAATATATTTGAGTGCTTGTGGACGATATGTTTCCCACGATGAAGCGGGGAGTGCGCCAGTAATCTCGACGCGAGATTTGTCGAGCTTCTTTAATGAAGCTTTTTCGTATGTTTTTGTGGTTTGAGTCATGAAGGGGAGTCTACAGGAATAGAACACAAGAATCAAGAAAACAAAAAACGCCACTTTGGCGTCTTTTTGTTTTCTAGTCTCTATTTGTCAGTGTCTGCAACTCTCTAAAATGTTTGCGCGTCTAATCCTTTGCTGGATGCATTGAGGTCAGACTCGAGCGAACTGACATCGTCTGCACTATTCGTGACAGGGGTGACGGTCTGAGGTGCGGCGGTATCTCCAGCTGCAACAGACGAATCGACCGGTGCTTCTTCTTGATTGATGCGTGATGCAAAAAGGTACAGAGCGCCGACAATCAAGACAAGGACGATGATCAGGATAGCGATAATCGGCCCAACTTTCTTGTGCTCGGGTGCTGTACTTACCGGCATTGGCTGCGAAATTGGTGGTTGAGGTGAAACAGGGTCCATATGATAGATGATTATATGTTGTTAATAAACTACTGGGTCGAGGTTGCCGTCGTCGATGCCGGATTTGTTCCCGTTGGAGTCGAGGTTGGGGTAGGTGGAATGACTGGTGGAGTGGTCGTTGCGTTATTGCCAAGACCCATTGCGTGAGCTATGGCGCGAACCACGGCAACAAGTGCTTCGTGTGCCGCCTTGACTGCCTTGATTGCGGCGTCGCCGACTTGGCGCGGTTTGGTGAGATCTACGATAGGATCAGTTGAGGAAGCAGTCGTAGTAGCTGTTGGTGCGGTGTATGCCTTGAGTGCCTCGACAGCGTTGATGGCGACTAGAATTTTTGCATCTGCAGCGACAAGTGCGCTTTTTGCGTTGGTCATGTCACGTCCTTCTGAAGCTGCTTTTTCGATGCGTGAAGCAATGCGATCGCGGATCTGTTTGAGGTTGTTTAAAGAAACAGTGAGTTGTTTGATGATGGCATCTTTTCTGATTCTAAAGATATCCATGCGCATATCTTTGCGGATTTCTCTACGCTCACCAGAGCTTGAGGCGTTTTTCATATCCTCGCGTCCTTCGCGGCGGATATCACCCACCTCCTCTCGACGGTCATCGCGAATCTCTCGGCGCTCGGCGCGAGTCGACGAGGCGAGCTTAAGCCCTGGACGCATCTCAGGACGCGTGCTGCTGCCGATGCGGCGGTTTTCGAGAATGTTCTTATTGCGAAGTTCGACGTTATTTTGGATATTTTCAGCTTTGCCACCACGCAACTGCTCGCGAATGAGGTTTGGAACAAATGTTCCCGGTCGTGGAGGTGGGGGAACCGTGCCTGGTGGTACCTGCCCAGTCACTGGCGGTGGTGTAGCGGTGTCGTCTGTCCCTTCTTCGGCGCGCACAGCGACGGGGAGAACTGCTATGAGGGCTAGGATAGCAACGATGTAGAGATAATAGTGTTTTTTCATATGAACGAAATTACGATTAATGCCGTATGATAATGGCGTAATTATTATAGCATGAGGTTCGTACGTCCTAAGCTGTTAATTGTGGTGTAGTTTTGAACAATAAAAAGCCGCCGGAACCCGGTCCGGCGGTAAGAGCCGGTTTGTTTATCGGCACGGATAGTGTCAAGCGGGCGTTTTTCGGGCAGCCCGGAAAGCTGAGTCTAGGACGATTTTGTGACCCAGCCATTTGGCGGCTTCCACAGCGTCCTTGAGGATGACCATTACAAGCTTGGGTAGCTTGGCTGCGGGGATACCCTTCACGGCGATATGTGCCGAATACGTCAACGTGTCGTCGAGATCTGTTTGCAGATTGCAGAGCATGTTTCCTCCGACTGTAACGGTAACTTTGATTTTTCCCTCACCAAGGGCCGTCACTACCGGTCGGAATGCGATTGATTTCACTGATTTTTTCAAATCACCCAGACTGTTGAGGTGGGCGACGATTTCTTTGCTTATCAACTACATCGTCTGACGTTCGACGACCTGCGCCATGTTCGAGTCAGTAATGATGAGAGTAAGGTCTTTTTTCAAGGCAATCATACGTTTTATGGTTTCTCGTTTTATCGGAGGGTTGATCTGTT
>JAHFMB010000068.1 GCA_023269245.1 Candidatus Tayloriibacteriota bacterium | reverse complement strand
TGAGTTTATAGACTCTTTAAGGAAAGCACTATGAAAATTAGCCATCTATCCATACAGCGCCCGGTATTAGCCACCGTCCTGAGCGTGACGATTCTGCTGTTCGGGATCATTGCTTTTACGCGGCTGCCGGTTCGCGAGTATCCGGACATCGATCCACCCATCATCTCCGTTGTTACCTTTTACCGTGGTGCCAGCCCGAGTGTGATCGAAACAGAAATTACCAACATACTCGAAGAGCAATTTGCGACATTGCAGGGAGTGAAAACGATGACCTCGTCGAGTCGCGAGCAGGGATCGGTGATCACCATTGAGTTCGAGCTGAGCCGCAATGTCGACGAAGCTGCCAATGACGTGCGTGACAGGGTTTCCCGTGTTCGAGGCACTCTTCCACGTGAGATTGACGACCCGATTGTTTCCAAAGTTGATGTTAATGCTCAGGCAATAGTCTGGCTGGCGCTGTCCAGTGAGCGCCACTCAGGATTGGAATTGACCGACATCGCCGACCGCGTGCTCAAAGAAAAAATACAGCGCTTTCCCGGTGTCGGTTCAGTGATTATCGGCGGTGAGCGCCGCTACGCTATGCGTGTTTGGCTCGATCCGCTGCGCATGGCTGCACACGGGCTGACCACACAGGACGTCGAGTCGGCAATCCGGAGCGAAAATGTCGAGATTCCGGGGGGAAGAGTTGAGGGACAAGGACGTGAATTTGCCGTGCGCACACGGGGCGAGCTTTCCAAGCCGGAAGAATTTGGAACGATCATCGTTTCGCAAAAAGAAAACGATGTAGTGCGGCTGCAAGACGTTGCCGAGGTAACGGTCGGCGCTGCGGATGAGCGCACCGTCGTCCGCTACAACAGCGAGCAAGCTGTCGGTCTGGGTATCGTCAAACAGTCGAAAGCAAGCACAGTCGATGTTGCAGCATCAGTTCGCGCAGCATTGCCGGAGCTGTTAAAGCTCCTGCCGGAAGGCATGAAATTGGACGTCGCGTACGACTCCTCCACCTTCATTAACGAATCGATCAGTGAAGTTGTACAAACATTAATTATTGCAATGTGTCTCGTAGTGCTCGTTGTGCTTGCCTTCTTGAAAAGTTTTCGTGCGACCACCATCCCTACATTGGCAATTCCCATCTCGATTGTGGGTGCGCTTGCGGTAGCATACTTCGCAGGATTCACGATCAATATCCTGACGCTGCTGGCGCTCGTGCTTGCGATCGGCTTAGTTGTGGACGATGCGATCGTTGTACTTGAGAATGTGTATCGGCACATGGAGATGGGAAAAGACCGCCGACAGGCCGCTTTTGACGGAAGCAAAGAGATTGGATTCGCGGTTATCGCCACAACGGTTGCCCTTGTTGCTGTCTTCGTGCCGCTGGCGTTCCTAACGGGATCTGTCGGACGCTTATTCAATGAATTCGGTGTGTCTGTTGCTGTGGCAGTATTGATCTCCGGCTTCGTCGCGCTGACGTTGACGCCGATGCTCTCTTCGAAGATTCTAAAACCCCTTCATCACACAGGTACCGGCTGGGCATCACGCACGTTCGACTCATTTTTTGAATTCTTGAACCGATTCTATGACCGAATCTTAAGAGGGGCGCTTCGTCGTCCCCGCTTGATGATTATGGGAGCAATACTCGCCGTTGCGTTGAGCGTTGTCGTTTTCAAATTCCTGCCCAGTGAGCTGGTACCGATAGAAGATCGCGGAATCGGTTTCGGTATTGTCATCGCCCCGGAAGGATCCACTCTGGATTATACGGACAAATATATGCGGCAGATCGAAAGCCGCATACTGTCACTTCCGGAGCGTCGCGGTCTTTTTTCCGCCATCGGATTGGGATTTGGCGGTCCAGGACGGGTAACCAATGGCTTCATGTTTTTAGCATTGAAGTCGCGCGGCGAGCGTAACAAATCTCAGCAGCAAATTGTTCAGGAGCTTTTTCCTCAGTTGATTTCGATCCCGGGTGTTCTGGCGTTTGTGGTCAATCCACCGAGCATAGGCGGGAGTTTTACTTCCAGTCCGGTGGAGTATGTCCTCGAAGGGGAAAACTATGAAGATCTGAATAAGGCTGTCGGCATCATGATGGGGGAAGCTTCGAAGTTGGGATACTTAATCAACATGAACACGGACTTGCAACTGAACAAACCGCAACTTGATATCAATATTGACCGTGAACGTGCCGCCGGCTTAGGCGTCTCCGTGACAGATATCGGTTCAACACTGGAGACATTTTTGGGTGGACGTGCAGTCACCAATTTCAAGCGCGGCACAAAGCAATATGATGTCATCTTGCAGATGAAGCCTCAAGCCCGGGCTACTCCTGATGCAATCCATGATCTTTACGTGCGAGGCACGGGAGGATTGGTACAACTTGCGAATGTCGTGAAAGTGGATGAAACCGTTGCGCCGAAAGAACTCAACCATTACAACCGGGTCCGTTCGGCTACAATTACAGCCAACATCCTCCCCGGTGTATCACTCGGACAAGCTCTCGATGATCTTGATCGCATCGCTCAGTCACGACAAGTCGGGATACCGGCTGGCGTCAAACGGGACTTTGGTGGACAGTCGTTGGAATATAAATCTTCAAGTTCAGGTCTCTACCTCATGTTCTTGCTTGCTGTCGTGTTCATTTACCTGGTGCTCTCAGCTCAGTTCGAGAGCTTCGTACATCCATTTACCATTTTGCTCTCCGTACCGCTCGCGGTGTTCGGTGCATTGTTGACCCTGTTTATTTTCAGACAAAGTCTGAACATCTATTCTCAAATAGGTTTGATTATGCTCATCGGTCTTGTCACCAAAAACGCCATTTTGATTGTGGAATTTGCAAACCAGCTGCGAGCACGCGGGCAGACCGCGATTGAGGCGATCATTCAGGCAGCGACCATACGCCTCAGGCCCATCCTGATGACTTCCTTTGCTACGATTTTTGGAGTATTACCCATTGCCATCGGTCTGGGAGCTGGCGCAGAGTCGCGGCGACCATTAGGTTTGGCAGTGGTCGGAGGTTTATTCTTTTCCACATTTTTGACTTTGGTGCTTGTTCCTGTGGTCTATACGCTTCTTGCACGATTCACGAAGGTAACCAAACTGACTGAAGATCAACCGGAAGACGGCAAATCGAAAATGGGAACACCACCAATGGAGGAACTCGTTGCCGAGAACAGGGAGGTTGTGAAGTAATGATGTCGAAGTGCCGTCGTAGCGCCAACGGGAATCGAACCCGTATTTGAGCCTTGAGAGGGCTCCGTCCTAACCGTTAGACGATGGCGCCAGAGGTGGTGGTTGGTTAAATTGTTAATTGGTTAATTAATTAATGCTTTGTTCTTTTATATGTTTAAATTAACCATTCACCAATTAACGAGTTAACCATCATTGCTGCCCGGCTAGGATTTGAACCTAGACTTCCTTGATCCAGAGTCAAGTGTGTTGCCAATTACACCACCGGGCAATAACAAAAACGCCAATTTTGATGACTTATTTTCCTCGATTGGCCACATTTGGTTGCAAAGTTGTTACCAAATTGCAACCATTGGTATACAATGATACAGAAAAGTTTTAATTTGTGCAACCATTTTGCAACTAGCCGGTTATCAATGTTTAACCTATATATAGTATATGTCGAAGCCCCAACACTCTGGCAGCAAGTGTTGACTTTTTTGATAGGACTTTTCGCAGCCGATGTTCCTGCCAGTTGTGTCATAATTAAATGTGACTATGGTGAAGTGATCGAAGTTGCATTATTTTGAGTATGGACGTAGCTCTGGATACGTGAAGCAAAGCGAAGGATTATGCGAAAGAGAATGTCTTACAGCGTTTCACAGAGTTGCGCCTAAGTTTGACTATCATTCATCCTGTGCTGGCACAACATGCGGGTCTCTCAGAATTTACCATGCGATCCCCTCCTTGGTCAATAATTCCTGGGCGAGTGAGCTGCCCGAACGTGCTGCTTTCCTAAGACTCTCGACGGCTTCTTCTTCATCTCCCATCTTGTGATAAATTTGAGCCAATCTCAAATAGTTATTCGGGTCCGTTGCGTTTTTTTCGATTGACTTTCTTACTATGGTGAGAGCCAAAACATTATTCCCTTGACGTATATAGGCCGAACTCAGACCGTCAAAAGCGAGTAGAAAGGTAGAATCTATTTGAATCGCCTTCGAATACCATTGAATAGCAGAATCGAGGTTCCCGGTTTTCAGATACATGCTTCCCAAATTATTATATGCCATGGCAGCCAGGGAATCAAGTCGGATCGCTCTTCTGAATAATCGTTTTGCTTCATCGACGTTTCCCTTTGTGAACTGGTCATTACCCACATTCACACAAATTTTAGCAAGCGCACCTTTTGCTTCAGGATTGGACGGGTTGACAGAAAGCCACCGCTCCATCAAACTCATAGTCTTTTGGCTTGTCTCCTTCCCGCTTTTCACGAGATACTCGGTAGCTTCGGCGGCCCTTTTGTACCCCATATCATCGGTGGGATAACGTTTGATATACTCTTCCCATAGCGGCACGATCGAGGATATATCGCCGCGATGTGCATAATAATTTTCAAGGTGGTAGGAGTGCTGAAAAAAGCCTTGTTGTGAAATGATTCGTTCGTCGCCAAGTAATTCCATCCTCGTGCGCGTGGGTGATTCCGACGCATTCACACTAACCCATACCATCGTGTTAAAAACAGCAATTGCGAGACACAAAAGAATCGTTCTCTCTTTCCCGGGACTCTCGATATGTAGGAACGCGATCAATGCAAAGAGATTGACAACAAAGAAATAAGGCGCCATGGTATCCCAATCATTTGGCATTCCTAAATCGAATTTGGCGACTGTCGAGAAAAAGACAATGGGGATTGCACATGCGAGAAGGAATTTTACCTGGATCAAATTAAGCAGATTCCTTGTCCCGAACACTGCCAAGGTCACCAATAGAATGATCGACGAGGAGCCGAGCAGCATCCAGAGACTGATGAGATCGGTCAGGTGATACAAAGAAAACATAGTATAAGCCTGAAAGCCGTCCGATGTGGGGGAGATCGAAAGAAATGGGCTGTGAGATACTGGCGGTATAAAATGCTTGAGGTCGAGGCTTAATATCAGCACCATGAGAATAAGAATCGCGGCTGAGATTGCACAACCGATAAGGATGTTTCTCAAGCCCTTTTCCTTGTACTCGTTGTAGGTAATAATCAGGAATGAGGGGAGCAGCAGTACTGTCAAGTAATGAGAAAACACCTGAAACATGAAAGCGATCGGTACATAATGAAATGGCAGCTTGTCTCGCATCCAGAGGGCCACAACTGCCAAATACAACGAGATGAAGAACAGTTCGACCGAATATATTTCCCCGTATCCTAGAAAAACCTGCATGTACGCTCCAGCGAGGAGGAAGAGAACGGACAGTATCCGTTCTCTTATACCCGGCA
>JAHFMB010000067.1 GCA_023269245.1 Candidatus Tayloriibacteriota bacterium | reverse complement strand
TTTGATAAGATGCATATTTTCCTCTATATCGGCAGCATTTTTTATTTTGGTAAGACGGCCATTTTCATGTTCGAAAGTGATAGTCGCGTGATGAGGTGTAAAACGTCCAAGCAGCGAGCGGTATGTCTCCACAGAAATAACCGTCCGGAGAGTCACTGATTTTGCGCGGCGAAACAACAAACCAGATCGTCTAATAATCTCTTTTTCGTTGATTTCGTAATGACTAAAATACCAATCTAGAAAAAGAAGCGACAAGTAAATAAGTTGGAATGCCGAAAAAATGTATATTTCAAACAAATCAAAACGGACGTAATTGGACAACCCCCAGCTTCGATACACGGCACTATAATTGCCTGCGAACGACAACCCAAAAAAGAACAGGGCCGCAATGATTTCCATAGATAGGACATTTCGGAGAAATACCAGCGGGCCTTCTTTGATAATTATTTTTCGCATTGTATTCCTATAGTATCACAGACCATGTATATTCGTCCTCTTTATTGACAATGCTATGGCTCCGAGTCCCGTGTCAGCTCCTATCCGATGCGCCAACGAGCGCATATATGTCCCGCTTGAACATGCCACGCGAATCGAGAGTACGTTGAATATACGACTACTGGTGAGGTTCTGGCGCCACAACTTCAGTATTTCTTCTTGGCGAAAATCTCCATGTACAAGTGCACTATCATGCGTAATACGTTGAAGTAACACGTGCTCAGTAATAGTCCCAGTCTTGAGCAGAGTTATGCCATGTATTTCAACCTGTTTTGTCGGCATTTCCTCTGGTAATGAGCCGGCACGCGCCAGTTCATGAAGATGCTTTCCGTCAACAGTTTTTGACGAATATGGCGGATACTGCTGGGTACACGGACCGATATAGACATTGAGACCCTGAACAATCGCATCGAGATCGATGGCGCCAAGGGCTTCACTGGTAGATTGTGACGTAATGAGGCCAAGCAGGTCATACGTATCAGTCTCAATACCGAACAATATATCTATTTCGTATTCTTTATCGAGATCAAGATATCTTTCCTTGTTCTTACATTCATCACCAATCAGAATAAGTAGTTTCCCTTCCGCCATCGGATCAAGCCGACCGGCGTAGGTCATGGGTATATTCGACCAAAAAGTACCCAGTGTTTGGTCATTCTGTGTGCGTGCTGAACCAATCTGCTCAACGCGAAACCGCTCGAGAGCTTCGAGCGGTGTTTCGCCTATCAGTTTATACATTGTGTAGACTTTCTGCACGTTTATTCCTCCGTCGCAATCTCCTTTGGAGCAAGCGCCTCAACCATGTTATACTTCGCCGAACCTTTGAATCCTGTTCCGGCTGGCACAAGGCGACCGATAATGACATTTTCCATAAGGCCAGTGAGGTTATCCTCTGCGCCACGGACTGCGTTACCAATAAGAACGCGTGTGGTGTGTTGGAATGAAGCGGCCGATAGGAAGCTCTTGCGCGAGAGAGAGGTTTCAGTAATACCCATAACGAGCTTTTCTACCTTTGCAGCCGAACCACCAGCTGACTTGGCTGCGGCATTCTCCTCTGAAAGATGGATGTCATCAACAACCATGCCCTCAGTCAGATTGGTATCGCCCGCATCCCTGACACGGCGGCGTGAGAACATTTGTTTGACGATAAGCTCAATGTGCTTGCGTGAGACTGTTTCACCCTGGAGTTCATAAATTTTGCCAACCTCGGTAATAACATAATCCTTGGCTCGCTCTTCACCACCAAACTCAAAGACTTCATCAATATCAGCCGAACCGTCAGTTAGAAGATCTCCCTTCTTGACATGATCGCCGACTTTAACAAGAACGGTACGACGATATGGGAAGGTGTATTCGATAGCGGCACCCTTTTTCTTGTTCTTTGAATCCTCAAGTTCAGGAAGAAGCATAATGACCTTTTCCTTGCCAAGATCTTTGACCTCGGTGACCATACCATCAACACTTGCAACAACGGCTGGGTTTTTTGGACGACGCTTTTCGAAGATTTCTTCGACACGAGGAAGACCTTGGGTGATATCTCCACCTTGTGATGCGGCACCTCCAGCATGGAAGGTACGCATGGTAAGCTGAGTACCTGGTTCACCGATAGCTTGAGCCGCCACCGTACCAACTGCCTCGCCGAGATCAACGAGCTTATTCTTACCGAGATCGAGACCATAGCATTGTCCGCAGACACCACGAATGGTCTTGCATGACAATGGGGAACGGACGCGAACTTCGACGGTGCCCGCCTCTTCTACAGCTGCTGCATCTGCCTTTGAAAGAAGGTGCCCCTTTTCGAAGAGAACCTTGCCATCCATACCTTTGATATCTTCGGCTATAATACGACCCCGAATGTTCTTTGAGAGCGGAATCGCCATGCCCGAGGCAGTTTGGCGGCGAATAACGATGGAATCCTTGGTACCACAGTCGTCCTCGGAAACTGCGACATCCTGAGCGACGACGAATAGCTTACGCGTAAGATATCCCGCTTTTGCGGTGTTGAGAGCCGTGTCGGTAAGACCTTTGCGTGAACCGTGGGTGGTAATGAAGTATTCAATCGGGGTCAAACCTTCCTTGGCTGAAGACAGGATCGGGAATTCAATAGTCTCTCCGGAAACTGAGGCGATAAGACCCTTCATACCGGCCATAATAGTGATCTGAGAGAGCGACCCGCGAGCACCGGAGGCGACCATATCGTATACCGGGCCATTTTTATCAAGCGAAGCTGATATTACCTTTTCAACTTCCCCTTTTACATGCTGCCAAATTTCAATATGCTTGCGTACGCGCTCTTCTTCTGTCAACAAACCCTCGTCAAATTGTTGTGTGACGGTATCGGCTTTTTCCTTGCCCTTGCCAATAATTTCGTGTTTTATAGCTGGAACTACGATATCATCAATGCCCCAGGTCGTTCCTGAATACGTGGCATACTTGAAGCCGAATGACTTGATGCTGTCGAGAATCGGCGCCACATTTTCTGCACCAAGAAGCGTAATCATGTCATCAATAATAGCGGCGACACGCTTGCGTCCCATCTCTTCATTTATAAATGGATAATCTACCGGCAAAACATTGTTCAAGAGGATACGACCAACTGTTGTCTCGAAAATGCTTCCCTTGAAAACAGCATACTTTGCATCCTTTGGCGCCAAGATTTTCACCTTGGCTCGAAGATCAACACCGTCAAAGCTATGGGCAAGCACAGCCGCGTCAGGCGATTCAAATATCTTTCCTGTGCCTTTTGCTGTATCAACAATCTTCGTCACCCAGAAACATCCCAGTACGATATCAAGGAGCTTGGCGATAACCGTAGGATCGTTGTTACCTGGCTTGAGGATGTTCTTGTCGGAAGCCATGATCATCTTTGCCTCGAGCTGAGCCTCTTCAGACAATGGAACGTGGACAGCCATCTGGTCACCATCGAAGTCAGCGTTAAATGCGGCACAGACGAGTGGATGAACCTGGATAGCATTACCTTCAATGAGAATTGGACGGAATGCCTGAATACCGAGACGGTGCAATGTTGGCGCGCGGTTCAAGAGCACGTACTTGCCATCGATAACTTCTTCCAAAATCTCCCAGACTTCCTTTGCACCATCATCAATGAGACGATTCGCGCCGCGGATGTTGTACGCTAATTCCCTCTTGAGAAGCCCGGAAATAACGAATGGGCGGAAAAGTTCAAGCGCCATGTGCTTCGGCAGACCACATTGGTCGAGCTTGAGCTCCGGACCAACGACAATCACCGAACGGCCCGAGTAGTCCACGCGCTTACCAAGCAAATTCTGGCGGAAAAGACCGCGCTTCGACTTGAGGCTATCTGAAAGTGACTTGAGCGCGCGCTTCTGTGCGGCGGCAGCTGCAGCTCCAGCTGATGAGCTGTGACGAATCGAGTTGTCGATGAGAGCATCCACCGCTTCCTGAAGAATACGCTTTTCGTTACGGAGAATGACTTCAGGAGCGTTGATTTCCTTCAATTTCAAAAGGCGATTGTTGCGGTTGATGACACGACGATAAAGATCGTTCACGTCTGATGTAGCATAACGTCCGCCATCAAGAGCAACCATTGGACGGATACCGGGAGGAATCACTGGGATGCGGATTAAGAACATCCATTCCGGACGCATCTTGGCCTTAATCATCTGCTTAACCAACGAGAGACGCTTGGAAAGCTTCTCGCGGTCTGCAGCGCCGGCATTTTCTAGATATCCTTCGAGTTCAGTCTTGAGTTTAGCGAGGTCAATCTTCTTCAGGAGATCGTAAACCACTTCTGCGCCAATACCGGCTTCAAAAAGTGAGCCGTATTTCATGGCGTACTTGTGGTACGTGGCCTCATCCATAACCATGCCGAGCTGGAGACTTTCGATCTCCTTGCGAGCGCTGACGACAAGTTCTTTGAGGGCTTCCTTGGTCTTGTCATCTTGAGCAGTTTTCACCTTGCTTTTGTATTCCCCATCAAGCTCTTTGAGGAACGATTCGCGTTCAGACTCATTGACCTTGGTGACAATATAGCCGGCGAAATAGACGACTTTTTCGAGATCTGCAGTCGTCATACCAAGAATAAGACCGATGCGTGATGGAACTGAACGGAGAAACCAAATATGTGATACTGGCGATGCAAGCTCAATGTGGCCCATGCGATCGCGGCGGACGATGGAACGAGTGATTTCAACGCCACACTTCTCGCAGACAATGCCCTTGTAGCGGATACCGCGGTATTTGCCGCAGTAACACTCATAATCTCGGTCTGGACCAAAGATACGCTCATCGAAGAGACCGCTCTTTTCGGATCGCTGAGTACGATAGTTGATGGTTTCAGGCTTGGTAACTTCGCCGTATGACCATTCGAGGATCTTGTCAGGTGATGCCAGCGACAGCTTGACGATGTCAAACGCAACTGGGTCTGATTTTTTGGTGATGGTTGTCATGGTAGTTTATTAATACGGCTTAGTTGGTAAATTTGAAGGTTGATAAAATAGCATTCAGGACCGTGTTAGCAGAATTACCTTTCAGTTGAGACCATATTTCTCCGGACTTGTTCCAGTTGTCTTCATTCCAGCTCAAGTGGACAACAATAGTTTTGTCCTCATTCTCTAAAGTTGTCTTAGTGAACAAACGTCCGTCGATTAAAATCTTTTCATTTTTAATAGTCGTCAGCGATTCATACCCAACCTCTCTAATTGGATTATTAACAGTTAAAAGCGTAGCGCCATCGGGAGAATAGAATATCACTCCGCTTGTCAACCCTGATGAATCTTCCGTTTTATTTTTTGTTAGCCAAAGATCAGGATACTCAAAAGAATACCCGGATTTTTCATTTTTATAAATTTTCCAACCCTTCATTGTTTGAGAAGTTGAAAGTGGAGTAAATTTAAAACTGGAAATAATTAATCCATAAATCTCCTTGTCGTTATCAGTCAAAGCGTTC
>JAHFMB010000066.1 GCA_023269245.1 Candidatus Tayloriibacteriota bacterium | reverse complement strand
ATTGTCATGCTATAATCCCTCCCATGCCCCCAACACCCTCTAACCCCACCCCCTCCGAAAATTCTTCCAAACCCCGCAAACTCTTCGGCCTCAACCGCAACATTTTCATCCTGGGCCTCACGAGTTTCTTCAACGATTTCTCCAATGAAATGATCCTCTCGGCATTCCCGGCCTTCTTTACCTCGGTACTCAAGGCGGGGGCGGCAAGCTTGGGCTTGGTGGAGGGTATTGCTGACGGGGCCTCCAACATTCTCAAGATCTACTCCGGCCAGCTTTCGGACAAACTCAAGCGCCGACGCATCTTCATCTTCCTCGGCTATGGCATGTCAGTCATCATTCGACCCTTCTACATGATCATGGGTTCGGTGGCGGGCGTTCTTGGACTGCGTGTGGTGGATCGTATCGGAAAGGGGGTGAGGGAAGCGCCACGCGATGTCATCATCTCGGTCTCGTCTGGGCCCGGGGAGATGGGTCGCTCATTTGGCTATCACCGTGCCATGGATACGGCGGGCGGCATCTTGGGACCTCTCGCCGCATATTTCATCTTGGCGCGTTGGCCGGGCGGGTTCAATATTATTTTCATGAGCGCCTTTGTGATCGGCCTCATAGCGGTTGCGACCATCTTCTTTGTCAAAGATGTGGTCATCGCTCGTGACGGACAGGGTGTCAGGATTTTTTCACTGCAGACCTTCCGCTCATTTTCTCCACGCTTCAAATGGTACCTCGTGGCTATTTTCATTTTCTCCATCGGTTCACTGCCGTCAGCGCTTCTCTTATTGCAGACCACCAACATTGGCCTGATGATCGCCTCGATTCCGCTCTATTACATGGTCTACAGCATTTCATTCACTATTTTTTCATACGCAGCCGGCAAGCTGTCGGACAAGATTGGCACCTCGCGTGTCTTGGCATTCGGCTATGCTATTTTGGCTCTTTCGTACATCGCCCTGATGACTTCGACCACGCCACTGACGCTCGGATTTGCATTTGCCATTATGGGATTGTTCTCGGCCTGCACTGACTCAACACAGCGCGCTTTTGTGGCAAAGACGACGCCTGATTACGAACGTGGCACGGCCTATGGCATGTACAACGCGGTGGTTGGTTTTGGCATTATGATTTCAGGAATTGTTGGCGGTATTATTTGGCAGAGTTCGGGGCCAGTGAACGCACTCTTGATTGCTGAGGCGGTGGTGGTCGTGGGACTTATTGTGTTTTATGCAAGTACGAAAGTTGGAAAGGGTGAAGTGAAATAAAAAATCACCCCGCGAGACGGAAGTCTGTCAGACGGGGCGAGAGGGTGCGGGTGAAATGGTGCAGGAATGGTCAACGGGCATTCATGCCAACGGCGGCTTCGACACGTTCGCTACCGTCGTTGCTACCATCGAGGCAGGATACGAGTGGATGAAAATAAATGCCGTTTTTGTTGAGCACCTGGGCGGTGACACTGTTGCCTTCCTTGAGGATGCCCAGCAGCAGATGCTCTGGTTCGATGGACGGACTGCCCAGTTCGCGGGTAATCTCAGCCGTAATGTCGAGAACCTGAGTCAAGCGCGGCGTCAAGCGAAGCGCATTTCCCGCGAGCGGACCATCGTCAGGTTGCATGTACTGTTCGATGTCGGCGTGGATCAATTCCTGATCGAACATGATCTTGTCGCCGATGAAGGCAACAAACTCGGGGTCGGTGCACAGTGCCATGAGCACATGCTCGGTGCCTGTGGATGGGCGGCGGTATTTGGCGGCCAGTTGTGTGGCCGCGGCGAGGATTTGTGTTGTCGAAGGAGCCAGGGAGTGCTTGTTGATGATCATAACTTGATACACTGCAAGGTTTATGTTGACTACCCACTGCGGTAACTGTTCGGTGAAGATAATACGTCTGTTTTTGTTTAGAGTCAATACTGTCATACAAGTAGTTCCGCGCGGCTTATAAGTGATATACTTTATTTATAGTAATCCTCCTAATATATGTATATGACCACACCATTCTCCACAAACATCGAACGTGATACGCTCGCCAACGAAAACTTTCGCACCGTCGTCTATACGGCACCTCATAGCCAGGTTGTCCTGATGTGTCTTCAGCCGGGCGAAGAGATAGGAGTCGAGACGCATGTCCACAATGATCAATTTTTCCGCTTTGAGCAGGGAACAGGAAAAGCAGTCATTGCAGGAAAGGAATATGCTATCGAACATGGCACGGCGCTCCTCGTGCCCGCAGGAACAGAGCACAACATTATAAATACCGGTTCAGACGCAATGAAGATATATACGATTTATTCGCCAGCACACCACATTGAAGGACGCATCCATGTCACCAAGGCCGATGCGATTGCCGATGTGGAGGACGAAAAGTTTGGCGACAGAGAATAGTTATTTCTCAACAGCCCCTGACTACCCAGTGAACTCTCGTTCACTTATAATGAATGCATGACTATACGTTCATCGTCGACCGAATTTCCACGCGCAATCATGCATGTCGATGGCGATTCCTTTTTTGTATCTTGTGAGATTGCCCGTCGGCCAGGACTGCGTGGTAAACCGGTCGTCACCGGACTTGAACGTGGCATCGCTTCAGCCATGAGTCCTGAAGCAAAGAAGGCAGGCATTCATCGTGGCATGCGTATCGGTGATATGCGCCGTGTTTGTCCCAACGTTGTTATTCTGCCATCCGACTACACCATGTACGCACAGTATGCACGACGTATGTATTCCATTGTCCGCAAATATACAGACGTGGTCGAAGAATATAGCATTGATGAATGTTTTGCCGACCTGACACATTCACCGTTGGCGACTACTGCCACGGGAGCATGTTCATATGAAGAAATCGCTCGCCAAATTCAGGCCGACCTGTTCGACTCGTTGGGCATTACATTTTCTCTCGGCCTTTCAGTCAATAAAGTCATGGCCAAAGTTGCGTCAAAATGGAACAAGCCCAATGGGTTTACAGTGATTGGTCGTTCGTCGATTCCCGACTATTTGAAAGCGTTACCTGTAGGAAAAATTTGGGGCATTGGCTCAAGTACCACTATGTATTTAAAAAAATTGGGTATCGAGACGACGCTTGATCTGGCCACCAAGGATCATTCATGGATTGATGATCACTGTGATCTTCCGGTTGCGCGGATTTACGAGGAATTGCGAGGGAACAAAGTCTTGGAACTTTCGACCGATGGTCATGATGATTACGCATCAGTTCAGCGCACCCAGACATTTCGTCCACCGTCTGGCGATAGGGAATTTTGTTGGTCCCAACTCTCTCAGCATGTCGAAGATGCGTGTATTTATTTAAGAAAAGATATGCGCACCGCAACCAAGGTATCGTTCTTTCTGAAGACACAAGATTTTGAATATCTTGGCGAGGAAGTTTCTCTCCCTGATGCCACCGCTGAACCGCAGGAACTGTTGCGCGCTGTTCGCCCACGCTTTGATGTATTGTTTGTCCCACGACTTCAGTACCGTGCCACCGGCATAACACTCCATGGTCTGCGTTCGCGTAAAATACGGACTGTTTCATTATTCGGCGACTCGGCTCATCTCGAAAAAGCGAGTGGAGTTACACGCGCCATTGATAGATTGGCTGAGAAATTTGGTCGGGGAGTCGTATTTCTTGGATCCAGTCTGCGCGCACTGCGTCATGATGCTCGTGAAGATGCTCGACTCCATGCTGGTCATGGGCGTATCAGAATGTCGACTGAACAGCGAAAGCATTTTGACGTGATCTATTTAGGGGAGGTTAGGTAGGGTATTTTTGTGCAATATAACCACTATTTTGTCAATGATTTTGACGCCTTTTTCCACGGCTCTACCAAGCCTCTTGACTTTATTTCCGCTCCCTGTAATATAGACCCTACGTCCTGAAAAGCAGGGCGGTACCTTGAAAGTCATATAAAGTAATGAGAATGTACAATATTTTCTGACCCTCCTTAACTAGAGGCGAAAGAAAAGATATTTTGTGTGGCTCTTAGCGGAGCGCATAAAGTAGTGCAAGTACAAAGAATATTCCAATATAATAAATTCCAATTATAAGAATGAGCTTGGAGAGGACAGTGAGTGAAATATGAAATGTGAAGTGAATTTTTAAGATAAAAATTCAGCTTTCTATTTTGTTCCGTTCGCTTATAGTTAAGAGTTTGATCCTAGCTCAGGATGAACGCTGGCGGCGTGGATAAGGCATGCAAGTCAAGGGGGCCCGCAAGGGCAACCGGCAGACGAGGTAGTAATAATTAGGTACGTACCCAAGGGTCGGGCATAGCTATTCGAAAGGATAGGTAATTCCCGATAGTCTCGAAAGAGTAAAGTTTTTCGCCCTTGGAACGGCCTGATCGGTATCAGCTAGTTGGTGAGGTAAAAGCTCACCAAGGCTATGACGCCTAGGGGACCTGAGAGGGTGACCCCCACCGATGGGACTGAGACACGGCCCATACACCTACGGGTGGCTGCAGTCGAGAATCTTCCGCAATGGACGAAAGTCTGACGGAGCGACGCCGCGTGGAGGATGAAGTGCTTCGGCATGTAAACTCCTTTTGCCAGGGAAAAAGTTATTGATTGTACCTGGAGAATAAGAGGTTGCTAAACTCGTGCCAGCAGCAGCGGTAATACGAGTGCCTCGAGCGTTATCCGGAATTATTGGGCGTAAAGGGTGTGTAGGCGGTAGTGTTAGTCTTGCGTTAAATCTATTGGCTCAACTGATAGGCTGCGCGGGAAACGGCACAACTAAGAGGATGGAAGGGGTCTGCGGAACTCATAGTGTAGCGGTGAAATGCGTTGATATTATGGGGAACACCGAAAGCGAAGGCAGCAGACTGGTCCACTCCTGACGCTGAAACACGAAAGCGTGGGTCGCGAATGGGATTAGATACCCCAGTAGTCCACGCCCTAAACGATGATCTCTAGATTTGGGGAGTATCGACCCTCTCCGAGTCGTAGCAAACGCGTTAAGAGATCCGCCTGGGTAGTACGGCCGCAAGGTTGAAACTCAAAGGAATAGACGGGGACTTGCACAAGCGGTGGAACATGTGGTTCAATTCGACGCTAAACGAAGAACCTTACCAGGGTTAGAAATCCATTCGAAGACTGGCAGAAACGTCAGTCGCCGCAAGGCGGATGGACAGGTGCTGCATGGCTGTCGTCAGTTCGTGGTTTGAACTGTTCCCTTCAGTGGGGTAACGAACGCAACCCCTGTTGCCTGTTACAAGTGTCAGGCGAGACCGCCCAGCCCAGAGATTAGATTCGTGATTCAGGAATCATGATTCAAGAATGAAGCGCATTGCGTTTCTCTTGATTCATGAATCTTGTCTCCTGAATCCTGTTTCCGGGCTGGGAGGAAGGTGGGGATGACGCCAAGTCAGCATGGCCCTTTGACACCCTGGGCTACACACGTGTTACAATCGCATCTACAACGGGACGCAATACCGATCGAAGGTGGAGCAAACCCTTATAAAAGATGCGCCAGTTCGGATTGAGGTCTGCAACTCGACCTCATGAAGCCGGAATCGCTAGTAATCGCGGGTCAGCTATACCGCGGTGAATACGTTCTCAAGTCTTGTACTCACCGCCCGTCAACCCAAG
>JAHFMB010000065.1 GCA_023269245.1 Candidatus Tayloriibacteriota bacterium | reverse complement strand
TGAATCGTCAGGGAAATGATGTTGGTACCGAATATCGTTCGATGATTTTTTATACCGATGAAGAGCAGAAGAAAAAAGCCGAGGAGCTCATTACTGAACTCAATTCATCACACGCGTATGACAAGCCGGTGATAACCGAGGTGAGACCTCTTGAGATATTTTATCCTGCGGAATCTTACCACCAAGAATATTACAAGCATCATTCAGATCAGCCGTACTGTCAGATTGTCATTGCGCCAAAGCTGGAAAAACTGCAGAAACGTTTCGCGGAGTTACTAAAGAATTAACACATCAGCCCATGAATGAAGAAGAAATAAAACAGAAACTGACAGCGGAAGAATACCATGTGCTTCGCCAAAAGGGGACGGAGGCACCTTTTTCGGGGAAACTATTGCACGACACGCGCGACGGCATGTACACGTGCAAAGTGTGCGGATCAAAACTTTTTTCATCTGATGCCAAGTTCGATTCAGGAACAGGCTGGCCTTCATTTGATCAGGCGCTTCCGGGTGCAGTCAAAGAAACGGTCGATACGGAGCATGGCATGATTCGTACGGAGATCACTTGCACAACCTGCGGCTCGCATCTCGGACATGTCTTCAATGATGGTCCGACAAAAACAGGCATGAGATATTGTCTCAACTCAGTGTGTCTTGATCTCAAAGAAGGGAAATAAAAAATCCCGACAACTTTTCGGCAGCCGGGATCGGGTAATTATGAACGTGAGTGTTCCGTGTCAGAACTTGAATGAGATGGCTGTTGACCAGCCACTGGCGCTACCTCGTCCATCATTGCCGCCGCACAGAAGGTGTTGGTGAGAAAAACCCGGCAACATAATGGTCACTTTTTTGTTCAGGGACCAATTCAATGACGCATTCCAGCGGAAGAAAATTCCTTCAGAGTCGTTTCGTGCGCCGTCGAATCCGTCATCATGGATGATGAAGGCTTGTTCGGCGAACGTCAGCTTGGTTAGGCCGAAAGGCTTCTGCCATGCGTGTCCGATATTTGGCATGGCAATGTAGGCACCGCGGCCAAAGTCTTTCACCTTGGCGATCCAATCGAGTCTGGCCTGCGGCCGGAGACTGTGGTTACCGAACCGATAGGTCTTGGAAACCCACACGGATTCGATGAGTACATCACCTGTGTACCACATGTCGAGCGGGCTATTGTTGAAGTAGGAAGTTGCACAACCTATGTCAACGCCGTTGTCCCACTTTTTCTTCCATCCCAAGTTAAAGTCGAGTTCATCAGGCTGATTGGACGCTGCACGGCCATCGAGCCCGTAGTGGTCCCAGATGTTGATGTAGAAACCCTTGGGCAGGTCCACATTGAGTTCGGACCACAGCGACCATCCGTCGTGGAGCGTCCGTGAGATACGTGCCGCGATGTAGCGCTCTTGCAGTGAGACCGAAAGATAGCCTGACGGCTTCCACTCATCATCCGCCTTGCTTGGCAGCTCAATGAGCATCAAACCGATAAGAATTGCGAAGGAAACATTCGTTTTCATGGTTCAGTTTCTGCATTATTACAGCAGTTGTTGGTTGACTACTCCAGTGACCTTACCAGCGGTTGTTTTTATAGTCAAGGATATACTTAATAAACAGGTATATAAAAAATCCCGGAAGCCGAAGCTGCCGGAACGAGAGGGGAAGATTTAATCCCGCGCACTTTCTTTTCTGAGCTTGAGTCGCTTGTTTTTGTATTCCAGAATACATGCGACGCCCGAGGGTGTAAATCGGAGAAAGAAAACAACCTCGGTAATCGCGGCAAATTCACTCTCGGTAACCCGATTGTAATTATTTCTTTTTCTTTCTCACTTCAATCCCCAGTTCCTTCCACTGTTTTTCTGAGATCTCGCTCGGTGCTTCCATCATCAGGTCGCGGCCTTCACCGGTCTTGGCAAAGGCGATAACTTCGCGGATAGATGCACTGTTGGTGAGGAGGGCAACGAAACGATCGAGGCCCCAGGCGATACCGCCATGTGGAGGTGTACCTGAGCCGAGGGCGCGGAGCATGTGACCGAAGTTGGTCTCAATCTGTTCTCCTGGATACCCCATAATCTCAAAAACGCGCTTCAATGCTTCTGGGTTGTGGTTGCGGATACTGCCGCCACCAATCTCAAAACCGTTCAATACAACGTCGTATTGTGTTGTGAGGATCTCACCAAGTTTTTCTTTGTTCATGAGCCACTCTGTGTGTTCAGGTTTTGCTGCAGAAAAAGGATTGTGGGTGAATGTCCAACCGCCTTCTTCTGTCTTTTCGAAGAATGGAAAATCAATAACCCAGCAGAAGGCGAGCAGGTTCGGATCCTTCTTTTCTTCCTCCGTACGGATATCTGGTCGGTCGGTCTTGTATTTCGCCATTGCCTCTTGGTAGGAAATACGAGGAAATGGAGTAGCTTCAATTTTCTTTTCTGGAAATAGCCTGCTTACAATCTCAATCAAGAGCTTTTCATTGATGGCCATAACATCCTCTCGTTCAACGAAACTCATCTCGAGGTCGAGCTGTGTGAACTCTGGCTGGCGATCCGAGCGGGTGTCTTCATCGCGGAAGCAGCGGGCAATCTGGAAATACTTTTCAAAACCAGATGTCATTAGGAGCTGCTTGTACTGCTGAGGTGACTGGGGAAGCGCATAGAATTTGCCCTGTTCGAGACGGGAAGGAACAACGTAGTCGCGGGCACCTTCGGGAGTAGATTTTGTCAGTATGGGCGTTTCAATCTCTGTGAATCCATCAGCATCCATGAAGTCGCGAATGTATTTGATGATTTTATGGCGGGTGCGGATGTTTGCTTGCATGCGAGGGCGGCGCAAATCGAGGTAGCGATACTTCAGACGCACCTCCTCACCAATCTCGTTGCCATCCCCACGGACTTCAATGGCAGGAGTCTCAGCTTCGTTGAGAATCTCCAATTTCTTGAGTTCAAGTTCAATATCACCGTTCGGCTCAATCTCACCAGTCTCTTTGTTCTTGGAGATCATTTTTTCTGGTCTTTTATTGACCATGCCTGTAGCGCGCACAATCCACTCAGGGCGAACCCTGCTGGCAACTTCGTGAGCTTCTTTATTGTTTGGTAGGGCAACAGACTGGACTTTGCCGGTCATATCGCGAACATCGATGAAGATGAGCTTGCCGTGATCGCGGCGGATATCTATCCATCCTGAAATAGTCACTTCAGCGCCAATTGAGGCCTTTAAATCACAAATATAGGTGCGTTTCATAATGAAAGAACTATATCATATCCTTCCGTGCTACACTATATATATGAAGATCAACAGTATTCTCTTACTGATTGCCGTTGTCGGTCTCGTGTGGGCCGGATTGTGGTATTACGACCAGAGGCCACAGAGCGGCGCGGGCATCGACGATCTGATAGTGGTTGATGCTCCGCGTCCGCAGCAGGCGATACAATCGCCCGTCGTCATCCGGGGCAAGGCTCGCGGATCATGGTACTTTGAAGCTAGTTTTCCCATTGTACTTGTTGATGGTGATGGCCGCATTATCGCCAGCGGTCACGGTCAAGCTCAGGACAACTGGATGACTGAGAACTTTGTGCCCTTTGAGGCCGTACTGTCGTTCGATGTTCCAGAACATGCTGAAGCATTTGGCAAACGCGGTACCATTATACTCAAGAATGACAACCCATCAGGTGCAGCGAATCTAGATAAGGCGGTTGAGATTCCGATTTTGTTCAAATAACGAAATGATGCGTGCGTTGACTGCTCAGGCGGCGAAGAAGGAATTACGCGTGCTGGCCAATCCAGCAAAGGCAAAAATCCTGGCAGGATTTTTTAAAACAGGAAAAGGGCAGTGTTGAGCCGTCGTGATATACGCTCATGCACGGACATAGTGAAATTATATCTATTGAGTACAAAATATATAAATAATTGGGATCTTGTAGATACATCTGCATCATACATTCTTGGTGCATATCTGTTTGAATTCAAACAAACTCGGAATATACTCTACACGTTGGCACGTTCGCCACATCTATGGAGGAAACGTATCGCGATTATCGCCTCGGGATATTTCATAACCAAGCATCAGTTCGCGGATACCATCAAGATTGCTCGGCTTCTTCTCAATGACATACATGATTTGATTCACAAGGCTGTCGGTTGGGTGCTCCGAGAAGTAGGGAAGCGCGACAAGGCGGTACTGGTTGCATTTCTCGGCACGCACGCGTCGCATATGCCACGCACCATGCTTCGGTACGCAATTGAAAAATTCAGTTGGCGTGAACGCCAAAAGTATTTGGATATGGTATAGTCATTCCCATGAGTATCGAGATTTCTCCCTTGATCAAAGAAAAAGCGCCGCTTATTCTCGCTGAAATACAGAAGGCGAAGTCGATTTTGCTGCATTGCCATCCCAATCCTGATCCGGACAGTGTTTGTTCCGTGCTTGCGATGAAATCCGCCCTTGAACAGCTTAGTAAAAAAGCGACAGTGATTAGAGGTGATTCGGAGATGCCGGCGGCTTTTATGCATTTTCCGGGGGCGAAAGGTATTCTCATGAAAAGTTTTTGGGACATTGACCCGGCCCAGTACGACCTTTTTATCATCATTGACTCGGCTATGAGTGGTGTGTCACGAACTAAAGAGGTTACATTGCCCGATACAATGATGGTCATAAATATTGACCATCATCAGACGAATACCGGCTCTGGCATGATAGACATCATAGACCCATCTTATCCTGCCGCCGCACAACTCCTTTTTGATATTTTTAAGGAGATGAACATCACTATTACTCCTGATATTGCTGCTAACCTCTTTATGGGCATATACACCGATACCGGAGGTTTCAAATACGGAGGAACGACGCCGGCAACATTCAAGGTTGCTGCGGAGCTTGCGGCCATATACCCAGGTTTTCCACAGCTCATTTCAGGTATGGAAAACAGTAATACGTTAGGGGACATGACTTTCAGTGGCCTGGCATTAAGTGCTTTGGAAACGGTGTGCGACAATAGCGTCCTCCTCTCGGTCGTTCCGTATTTGCGGATACAAGAAAAAAAGATTCCTGACGTTAGTATTTCGGCGGGTTCGATGTCTTCTATATTACGAACTGTAGGAGCATATAACATCGTCGGCGCCCTGATTGAAGCGCGACCAAATAAAATAAAAATAAGTTTCCGCTCAAACAATTCGGACGTGTACGATGTTTCCAAGCTTGCGGTTGCTTTGGGTGGTGGTGGCCACAAGGCGGCAGCGGGGGCAGGTATCGATATGTCGTTGGAGGACGCAAAAAAATTGGTGGTTGAAAAAGCAAAAGAACTGTATAATCTCTGAATACTATTTAATTGAGAATCGTTTTATGGATAATACCCCAACAAAAAAATTCCCGTGGCTGATCGTGATTATTGTCGTCATCGTCATTCTAGTGCTTGCACAATGGTTGCAGACAAGTACAGACAACGGGAAGACGGACAGCGGGACGAAAACTGATGCGTCTGTCACAATTCCGCCGGTTTCGACGGAGCAGACTCAGGCACCAGCCACTACTACAAACTCATCAACAAAAAATTTCATGCACACCATTACATTGGAGACTACCAAGGGCACGATTGTATTCGAGACCTATGACGCTGATGCGCCAAG
>JAHFMB010000064.1 GCA_023269245.1 Candidatus Tayloriibacteriota bacterium | reverse complement strand
AAATGCCAGCCACTACGCGGAAATCGTGCAAAAAAAGCACATTATGCGCGAGTTGTTGCGCGCGGCCGAACACATCACCGGCCTCGGATACGATGAAGAGGGAGAAATGCATGACATTTTGGAAAAAGCCGAAAAGGCCTTGTACGCGGTCACCAACAAGACCGGCTCCCACAAGTTCGTGGCGCTCAAAGATACTCTCCATGAGGCGTGGGAGCGTCTTGACCATCTCCACAAGACAAAGGGAGAACTCCGCGGTGTCCCGACTGGATTTGCGGAGCTTGATAACAAGCTGGCTGGCATGCAAAAGTCTGACTTGATCATTCTCGCCGCACGCCCTTCCATGGGTAAAACGTCCCTTGCGCTCGATATCGCCCGCAAAGCCGCCGTCAATCACAAAGTTCCAGTTGCTATTTTTTCTCTCGAAATGAGCTCGCAGCAGCTGGTTGACCGTATGCTGGCGGCCGAATCCCAAGTTGACTCCTGGAAGATTCGCACCGGACACAATCTGTCGGTAACAGACGATTTCAAGGCTATCGGGGACGCCATAGGCAGGTTGTCCGAGGCGCCTATATTCATCGATGACCAAGCCGGCAATAACATGCTCAAAATGCGCGCCACCGCCCGCCGTCTCAAGAACGAAAAAGGCCTTGGTCTCATCGTCGTCGACTATCTTCAGCTCATCATCCCCACCCAAACACGCGGTAGTGATAACCTTGTACAACAAATCACTGAGATATCGCACGCGTTGAAAAATCTAGCTCGCGAACTAGAAGTTCCTGTCCTTGCCCTCTCACAGCTTTCGCGTGCCGTTGAACAGCGTGGCGGCAAACCTCGCCTGTCCGACCTCCGCGACTCCGGTTCCATCGAGCAGGATGCCGATGTAGTTATGTTCATTCATCGCGAATCCGATCAGGATGCCGGCGGCCGCAAAGAAGAAGCTGAGATACTTATTGAGAAGCACCGCAATGGTCCGACGGGTATAGCCAAACTCTACTTTGACAGCAAGAAGACCACCTTCCTTAGTATGGATAAGGCTGATTTTGGCGGGTTTGAAAAAATATAGTATTAGGAGATTTCCGATGTATGATTTAAGATTTAGGAATGGACTCCCTCCACCGACTCGAAGAACTATTCGCCAAATTTCCTGGCATCGGCCCGCGACAGGCCAAGCGCTTTGTCTATCACCTGTTGAATAAGTCGCCATCATACATACGAGAATTTACCCAGCTCATTGAAGAGGTGCGCACATCGAGCCATGAATGTGAACAGTGTCATCGTTTCTTCTCCTCTGAAACAAAGAAGCCTTCAGGCACATGCTCTATTTGCTCAGATTCATCACGCGACGTTTCCCTGCTCATGATTGTGGCACGCGATTCCGACTTTGAAACGGTCGAGAAAAGCGGAGCCTATAAAGGATTATATTTCGTACTGGGAGGCACTGTTCCTATTTTGGATAAGGAGCCGGACAAACGCATTCGTTTGAAACAATTACTGGAGGAAGTTTCGAGAAAATCCAGCGCCGTCAAAGAAATCATTCTTTCATTGAACGCCACACCGGATGGCGAACATACCGCAACTATCGTCAAAGAGGCCTTGCACAAAGTGACTAAAAATCGGTCAGTCTCCATTTCCATATTAGGAAGAGGACTTTCGACCGGAGCAGAATTGGAATATGTCGACAGCGAGACTATCAAAAACGCCCTACGAAACCGTACGGTGTAATCATAAAGACATGCGACTAGACCCTACTTCCTAACTGACTTTCTCGAGAGCGGGTTAAATGGGTTATCTTGGACAATCGTTTCATGTTCAGATACGGAATCCTCTGCCACATACGAAACATCAAAGTGGCGTTCAACGCCGTCAATCATATATGAAATCCGGACAAAAACTGGCTCACCGTTCAGTGGAATCGCGTCTAGAACCGCTACTGTTTCATTGCCTGTATTTACGTGTCCAAGATTAATCCCCCCCTTAAAAGTTCCGACATACACACGATAATCAGAGGCGCCAACAATCGGTTTCCAGGAAATAATTTCATTGGCAGTAATAGTCGATCCTGGAGGCGGAAGCAATTGCGTTGTGTTGGCAAGACCTTGATCCCGGCGAAGCGCCAACGTCACGGCCGCCTCATTTTGGACCTGCCACGCATCGCGCACAGTGACGTGATCGAGTACGCTACCTATTTGATACACGAGTGCAGAACCCAAAACCACTCCAACGAGTAGTCCAGTTTTCGGAGGCCACGCAGTACTAAAAATATGCATACGGGTATTCAACGCCAATAATTATATCACGAAAAAACACGCTTATGGCGTGCCTTCTGTGGAAATATCAAATCCTAGATTATTTGAGGCTATCAATCTTGACCTTGAAGAATGGCTGACGATGACCATTTTTCTTGTAATAACGGCTCTTTTGTTTGTAGTGAACAACCATGATCTTTGGCGCACGACCAATCTCAGTAATAGTCGCTGCTACAGAGGCTTTTGCAATATGGGGCGTACCAATCGTTGTATCTTTGCCATCATCCATGAGGAGAACCTTGTCGAATTTCACCTTATCGCCAACCTTGTGCGTATCAGAAAGCTTCTCAATGGTGACAACGTCGCCCTTTGAGACTGTGTATTGCTTGCCGCCGGTTGCGATAACTGCGAATTCCATAGTCAGAACATTATACATGACCGCGCTGAAAAAGCAAATGTAGGCCCATAAATCTCACTTTATGAACCTATTCCTCCTCTGTTTCAGGTTTTTCTATCATCGCCACCTCTATTCCCGGTGTCTCCCCTGTAATACGCAGCACGTCCTTATCCACCTTTTTGAGCTCTTTTCCGGAGTTATTGTAATGGTTAACGACTGTTGAAAGCGAGGTGCCGAGCTTCACATGGTACTCCTCATATTTTTTGAGGTGCGAACCGAGCTGGCCCACATGCTTCACAATATCCTTGGCAGTTTCCTCAATCTGCATCGCCTTCAAGCCCTGCAACACTGTCTGCAGATAGGCCAAGAACGACGTGGGTGAAACGATGATGACCTTGTATTTTGTAGCCGCGCGCTGGATCAAGTTATCTGTTTCTTCAATACTTGCACCAATCTTGTTGACCAAGAGGTCGTAGTAGATGGCCTCATGTGGAATAAACATGAATGCAAAATCCATAGTCTTCTCTGCTGGTCGAACATACTTGGCCGTCTCCTGAATACGCAGCTTCAAATCATTTACAAATGCCTTTTCCAGCTTCTCTTTTTCTGCCGGATTCTTTTCCTCTACCAGCTTGTTGTAATTTTCCAGCGAAAACTTTGAATCGATCGGTATAACTTTATCTTTAACAAAGACAGCCGCATCAACAACTTCCCCATTTTTGAATGCGTATTGCATTTGATACTGTCCCGGCGCCAACACATTCTTGAGAAGAGTTTCGAGATAATATTCACCCAAGATGCCACGATGCTTAGGATTTTTGAGAATGTCTTGGAGGTTCTGGAGCTGATCGGCAAATGACACCACCTGCTTGTTCGTCTCATCGAGTTTAGTAAGGCCCTGCGTCACCTCGCGAATAAGCTTGGAAGATTCGGATAGCTGAACACGCATCGAATCCTGCATGTTCTTGGACGACTCATTCATCTTGTGATCCACGGTACGGGTCAAATCCCCCACCTTGCGATCAACCGTGCGCGAAACTTCGTTCATTTGTTCAAGAATGAGTTTGAGAGCCGTATCGTCTTTTGGCGCCTGATCAGTGGCTTTCCTGCGTGTGAAATAGACCACGATGACAATGTTAGCCAAAACAGCAATAGCGATCAGGATAATGAGGATGGTGGTCATAGGTACAGTGTACAGGGAAAAACAGGAGGTGAAAAGCGTTACCACGAAAACATAATCATTGTCACAGTGCGTACATTATTTACAAATTAAATAATGTGTGGTAATGTAAAAATTGAATCACGAAAGGAATATGATTATGCCAGTAGTATTATTGAAGTACCGAACTGATCTAGTGCCCGACGAGTTGATGGAAAAGCTTGTGGCGGAATTACCCGCACTTGTCTCTGGGGCCTGAGTGTTCCGGAAGATGAGTATAAACGCCTGACACCGAAGGACATCCAAGTATGGGCACTGCCCGCAGGAAAATTTGACGTCAACATCAAGGCCCTACAACTGATGATTCCGCTACACCATTATCCCGAACGAGTTGTTAATCTTGATGCTCGTACGGAAACTATAGCAGCTGGTGTACGTCGCATTGTCGGCAACCTCGGCGAACAACCTGGGTGGGTATGGGTCCTTCCTTCACCCGAAACAGGCTTCAGTAGAATCTGACCACTCAAAAATTCACAAGGCGAACTTCGGTTCGCCCTTTTTTATTCCTTCACCAAGACCACGCCTATAATTAGAACCGCAAATAACGCCAATTTGTGTATGACTTTCCTCCTATGCAAATCCTCCTTAAACAACTTGGGAAATATACCCCGACCCAGCCACGCGTAGATAATCAGAAAGAACGGCGCAGAAATGGTGATTCCCTTCACCACACTGACTGACGTAAGTGAGATCGCTGAACTCTCAGAGACCTGTCCCAAAAAGGTAAACAGCTCTTCAAGCAGAAAAAGTGGCGACAATTTGATGAAAAGCGGTAGCACAGCACGAGCATCGCCTCGAACCGTTTTCGAAAATAGAAGTGTGCAAGCGAACAATAAACCAACAATCGATTCACCTCCCACTGCCGTGCTGACGCTCACACCTTGATCAAAAAGTAACTTGAGAAAAACTCCTTCAAATGAAAGGAGAAATGCGGCTAAACCGATATACCAGATAGCTTTGCTAAATTTGAAGTGCTTTTTGGCACGATGCAACCCGAGCATGACCACGGATACTATAATGAGTCCAATACCGAGATATTGTTGAAGATCTAGAACCTCTCCAACAATAACAAACGCGAGAATTGGCACAAATATCCTTCCTATAGCAAAAAATGAGATGGCAACTGACGTATCATCAGATCTCAAGCCTTGATAATAGGGATATAAATATCCAACCCCTACCAATCCAAGAACAATAAAGATGGGAATCGTATGAAGCGGTGGTAATTCCGGCGGAGAAAATGCGAACAAAATCGGTATGAAAATGAGATTGAAGAGAGAGGTATAGAAAACAACGGTAAGCGGATGTTTGAACTCCTTTGTTACCAGGAATTCATCAAAGATCTCGGCAACTGCATAAAAAGCCGGAGACAAAAAGGCGTATAGGAGCCACATGCGGGAAATTATAGCACGACCACAGCAATCGCCCCACAACATGTACACAAAAAAACCGCCTCAACACTCAAATGTATATTGGCAGTGAATGGGCGCTTTGCTCGCTATCGTCCAGGGATCCTGATCCTCAAGCTTTGTGTTTTGCCGCATCCGGCATTGCTACCATAGTTCGGGTCGCTGAATTCTTCGAACCCCATCCTTTTGAAATGGGCGATGACATTCAGGGCAGTGGTTCGATCAATGCTAACGCTTTCGGCGAGCCATTTGTACTGTGGAGGCGCGACAGAAGAGAGACGTCCCAAAAGTTGGTGCATGGATTCTTCGCCGTATCCCAAGCCTCGCCGGCTCGGTACGATGCCGTAATATCTTAGCCGAAGCACGTCAGGGATGTCTCCGTACTCAAACCAGCCTGTAATACCCACGGCTTGTTCTCCTTCCATGATAG
>JAHFMB010000063.1 GCA_023269245.1 Candidatus Tayloriibacteriota bacterium | reverse complement strand
TGCTTCAAGTATAGTAGTTTTTCCACTTTCATTAAGTCCTACGAGCGTCAATATCCTATTATTTGTAAGGTCGAGTTCAACTTCCTTGATACCTTTGAAGTTGTTAATTGTGAATTTAGTGTATCTCATAGTTGACCGAGTTATACCATAATTATAAAAACTAGGAAAGGTCGTAAATCTACATTATTTTACCCCCTTCAACCTCTTCGCCGTAGCTTTTTTCTCCTTCTTCCTCTCCCCCTCCAGTTTATTTTCGATAGCAATCAACTCATCTCGTATCAACGCCGCCGTCTCAAAATCCAGCGCCTTGACCGCCTCTTCCATGGCCGCCTGCTTCTGCTTCATCAGCAACTTCGGGTTGGTGCGCGCCAATTCTTCATCGATCTTCACCAGCTCATTGACCGCCTTCTCATGTTCGGTCCTGAGCTGATCGGTAATATCATGAATTGCTTTCTTGATGGTGATCGGCGTGATGCCGTGCTCCTTATTATACGCAATCTGCAGGGCACGACGACGATCGGTCTCTTTGATGGCGCGATCCATGGAACCGGTCAGATTGTCGGCATAGAGAATGACACGGCCGGCGGCGTTACGGGCGGCACGACCGATGGTCTGGATCAGGGCCGTTTCGCTGCGCAAAAAACCTTCCTTATCAGCATCGAGAATACCGATGAGCGAGACTTCGGGCAGATCCAATCCTTCACGCAGGAGGTTGACGCCCACGACGATATCGTACTTCCCTTTGCGGAAATCAGTCAGAATATTGATGCGCTCGATGGTCTTCACATCACTGTGGAGATACACTGCCTTGATGTTCTTCTCCTTGAGGAACTCGGAGAGATCTTCAGCCATTTTTTTGGTTAATGTGGTGGCGATCACACGGTCGCCACTTTCTATAGTTTTTTGAGCTTCCTCAATGAAGTCAAAGATTTGACCCAAGTAGGGAGTTTTTGAACGTTCCTTCGAAGGGGCTTTCGGACCGAGCGAAGGCGAATCAGCAGATTCGAGAAGGCTCGAGGGAGAACGAGCCGCGTCCTCAGCAGAGGACGACGGCGTACCCTGAGGAGGAATGTGCGAAAACTCCCGAATGGGTCTAATTTCAACGATTGGGTCAATCAATCCAGTAGGTCGAATAACTTGTTCAACTACGCGCTTACTGGTTTCAGCTTCATATTTGCCCGGCGTCGCCGAAGTATAAATCATCGGACCCACGCGCTCCAGAAACTCATTGAACTTCAGCGGTCTGTTATCTTTTGCCGATGGCAGACGAAAGCCGTGTTCCACCAGCGTGTCTTTGCGGGAAAAGTCACCAGCATACATACCATTGAGCTGTGGGATAGTCACGTGCGACTCATCGATGATGGTGAGGAAATCCGCCACCATCTTGCCGGTCTTGGGATCCTTCTTTTTTGGAAAATAGGAAAGCAACGAATCCGGTGGCTCGCCAGGCATCATCCCGGAGAAATGTCGTGAGTAGTTCTCAATACCGTTGTTGTAGCCAATCTCCTTGATCATGGAGAGGTCGTATTTGACGCGACGCTTGAGACGCTCTGCTTCCAGCATCTTGCCGGCCTTCTCAAGCTCCTTGAGTCGGTCGGTGAGCTCCGCCTGAATAGTCTTGTAGGCCCGCTCACTCTGTTCATCAGTCGAGATAAAGTGCTTGGCTGGAAAGACAAAGACTGTGTTATGCGTAGCGCGAACAGAACGCGAGACGGGATCGAGTTCAGTAATAGCAGAAATGCTCGAGCCTTCGTATTCGAGGCGATAAATAGTTTTGTCGTTGACCGGCATGATCTCCACGGTGTTACCAATGGCGCGGAAGTTACCCGAGTTCACGTCAGCAGTGGTACGTTCAAAATGAATGTCGATCAGCTTACGGATAAGTTCGGCACGCGAGAGTTCCATGCCTACTTTCAATTTCAAATTAACCTTTTCATATTCTTCCGGACTACCCAAGCCATAAATACAAGAAACTGAAGCCACAATGATGACATCCTTGCGCGTGAGGAGTGCCTGCGTAGATGCATGGCGAAGACGTTCGATTTCCTCGTTAATCATTGCTTCCTTCTCAATGTACGTATCACTCGAAGGAATATAGGCTTCTGGCTGATAGTAGTCATAGTACGAAACGAAATAGTGCACGGCATTGTTGGGGAAAAATTCACGGTACTCCTGCGCAAGCTGTGCAGCCAGCGTTTTGTTGTGAGCGATGACGAGGGTTGGTTTGCCATATTGAGCGATAACATTGGCGGCGGTGAAAGTCTTGCCCGAACCGGTGACACCGAGCAGGGTCTGACTATCGAGCCCCTTCTTGAGTCCTTCCACCAACGACAAAATGGCCTTTGGCTGGTCGCCGGCCGGTGCGAAGGGGGTGGCTAATTTGAAGGGTGACTGAGCCATGAATACGTAGTAAGAATGTCATATTTGGGGCTATAAGCATACTTGACTTTATTGTATTTTATGATACAATAAAGTAGAAGTACATTAGCATTTTAAGACCGTCAACAAACAACCCCGACTAGAGGAAGATCAAATGAAACGAAATGAAGAACTCGCAAGAGTCAGCCGCCAAGCCGCACGAATCATTGAGGAACAAGGAGGAAATCTTGGACTAACACTGTCTGAGATCGCAGACATCACCCTCCGCATTCTCAACAAAACCACCCACCTCGTGGCTCACATTCGGGATGTGGAACCACGGCGCAATCCAATGCGAGTCGCCTACCTAGCCATCGTGGACTGGAAGAAGGATGCGGCAAAATGGTACACTCCTTTTGCTAACCACCGTCGCCAAACCATCCAAAATAAGTTCGCGGACAATTGGTCCCGGATGGAGCCGTACGATACAGCAGCTCACGCCATCAATCCTCTGGCCGCACGACTAGCTGATGCGAACAGCTAAACGGCCAGACCACTCACATCTTGCGCAGTTCCTTCGGGACCTGCGCTCGATTTTTTATGAGTTGACACTCCCCCAATACGGAGTACGCTATAGCTTGAATTTGCAGCAACCCGGCACATTACCACAATCAAAGGCATAGTCATGAAATATCTTACGGCCGCACTGGCATTCATCGTTCTGATCGCCACTCTCGTGTACGCCAAACCAATTGTCAAAAACGAACAGGAATTGGCCATTCGCGTTGTCAAAGAAGATCGCCGGCAACGCGATATCCGTGAGATGGAGCGGCAGCTGGAGCTTACGAAACAGGATCGTATCACCGGCATCCGTTCACAACGGCGCTATCGGGTCATGCACAGAAATGTTGAGATGCGTGTCTGGCTGATCGTCACTCACGTAGTCACCGGAGAGTTCGCGCGATCTATGACGGTTGAGAACATACCCACCAACTTCCCCCATGCGGGCATCATTGCCTTTGACAACCACGGGAGTAATGTATGGGACACCATCAGGTGGTATACCGCCAACGATCCTCCGCAAGCTGGAACGTCGAAGCCGGTACAGGCGAAAATAGAAAGTAACGAAGAATTTCTCGCCAATCGGACCGCGGATATCAACACCAACTACCAGCACGACGTGTTTCTGTTGATTCGCGCGGCCGAGACAAACTCGATCGTTGAAGGAACATTCGAGAATTCGTCACAAGTGATCGTCATTACCGTGCCATAGCGTTACGAACGTAACCCCTCCAAGGCGCAGCCCACCGGCTGCGTCTTTTTTTATTACAAAAAATCCCGCGCACCACCTCCTTGGCAGATGCACGGGACGCGTCGCTATAGCAGATCGCTGTCTGCAATTAATAGCGACAAATTCAATATCCACTGTCGAAAAACTCATTCTCTCGCTGCCAAATCCCTTCCTTGAAAATGTGGAAGCGTCGCTGGCCATGACCATTCACCTTGCGCCATCCTTTGGCATCTTCTTCGCCCCTGACCAAGGCCCAGCCCCTGCGTTTGGCAAAAGCCCAGCCGCGCGGTAACAATTCAGAAATGATGCATTGACGCTCATGAACAGTAACCCAGCCTTCAGAATTAATCGGCGAGCGGACCACTTCGATGGGTGGTCCATCACCTTCCCAGCGCCATACGTGAGCATCAGACAACTTTGAAGGCCGCGAGTCGCGACGCTTTTTTTGTGTGAATGTCGGTTCAGGAGTCTGTGGTACCGTATCAACAGCTGGCGTACCTCCCAGCATCTCTAGTGTAACTGGCATAGTCTATTTTTGTTGAAGTTGAGGGTGAGGGTGAGAAAAATCATCGGCGGGAGGCCGCGGCATGCAGAGAATTGAAGTTGACACAATCCGTCATGCATACCATACGGCCGTCCCACCAAAGTGTTCATGGATATTGAATTGTAATGATCACATAGTGTTCTCTCTCCTTGCACCTTGTGTGCACAGGACGAACAAAACGGGCTCCTTCGTTTGGAGCCCGTTTTTGTAATCAATTGAGGTGTGAATTCATTACAAAGACTGACTCCAAACATGCTTCCAAATGGTAAGCACGTATGAGTTGCGGGTCATCTTTGTAAAATGGAAATTCATAGGTTGTAAGTACATGGTAGCAAAGCCTATAAAAAATGCAAGGTAAGTTATAAACAGATCAATAAAAACAAGGCCCTCAAGGAAAGAACGGCTTTCCAAGGGGCCATGTGGTTTCAGTGGACGGCTGCCAGTCGAGACGACTGCGCCGCCACATCTCCGATGATTTCGCTTCCATCCCGGCATAAAGGATTCGGTAGGCGCCGGGATTCGTGCGCATCATCGTGCGGTTCATGGTCTTCGCACTCCTCGATGCAATCAGGGGCGGGAATACCAGAACTAGTCCGATTACGGAATAACTGCATAACACTTAGTCGTGCCATAATCAGGTTTGGTTCGCCCGAAACTATACCATATATATGTATCAGTGGCTACCTCCTCAGCATCACCCTCTGTACAGCCACATAGATGTCTTTTTCTCCCATACCATAGTGCTCGATGAGTTCATCAGGCTTCCCTGTCTGGCCAAATTGATCCTTAACACCAATAAACTCGATCGGAACAGGAAAATGTGCGGCTAGACATTCTGCAACGGCTGAGCCCATACCACCAGCAATCTGATGCTCCTCAACGGTCACAATGCCACGCGTCTCATGGGCAAGTTTGATAATCGCATGTTCATCGAGAGGTTTGATGGTTGCCAAATTAAGCACAATGACTTCCTTCCCCTCTTCTTCCAGTTTCTGTGCAACTTTGAGGGCTTTGAATAGAAGCGCACCAGTAGCGATTATGCCCACTGAACTTTTATTCTTGGTTTTAGAACGAAAAACTTCCTGCGCCTTCCCTATCTCAAACGGCGTATCTTTAGTGGTGATGATTGGCGTCTTTTCTCGTGCCAGTCGGATATAGGTTGGTGAATCGGTCTTGGCGGCTGCGATGGTCGCCTTCTCGGCCTCGATAGCGTCACAGGGAGAAATAACTACCATGCGTGGCAGTACGCGCGTAATAGCAATATCTTCAAGCGCCTGGTGACTTCCTCCATCAGGACCTACAGAAACTCCAGCGTGCGAGCCAGCAATCTTTACCGGGCGATTGTTGTAGCACACCGTCGTACGAATCTGTTCCCAATTTCTTCCAGGGCTAAAGACGGCATACGAGCTGACAAATGGAATCTTGCCCATAGCCGCCATACCAGATGCCACGCTGACTAGGTTTTGTTCTGCAACACCAATCTCGGTGAAGCGTTCCGGGAATTTCTTTTTAAAAGCCTCCATCTGC
>JAHFMB010000062.1 GCA_023269245.1 Candidatus Tayloriibacteriota bacterium | reverse complement strand
ATCGCTATATTGATAGAAGCACTTACCGACAATCGCAACAAGGCAGCGCAGGAAATAAAACACATTCTCTCAAAAAACGGGTTCGAGCTTGCTTCTCCCGGTAGCGCCTCGTGGGCATTTAAAAAAGATCATGCGACATGGACAGCGACAACCACTATGCCGCTTGAGGATGCTGATATCGAGCTGTTGACCAAGCTAGTAGAAGAGCTCGAAGAAAACGACGAGGTCCAGTCAGTCTATACAAACGCTGAGTAGACAATAAGCGCGCAAAATAACACATTTATTTCTGTTGTTTCAATAAACGTGAATAGCTACCGAGTTTGTGGTAGCTACTATTTACACAACAGAAATAAATGTGTTATTTTGCGCGCCCTTTACTCTTCCCAACGATCTCCAAATGGATTGAGCTCCTCCCTGTCAAGACTAATTTCATCTGCCGCATCGTCCTCCTCAACTGCGCCAACCAACGGATCATCTTCAACTTTTTCATCAATAGCAACTGTTGGCTCGGGCTCATCAATCTCAATTGGTTTTTTTACTTTGCCCGGCTTTGCATCAAGACCAGGCTCTGCGCGTTCGATTTCTTCAGCGTGCTCCTCAACTGCTGGTGAGCCTTTTTTTGGTTTACTGAACTTGACGCGTGTTTTTGTTGCCGTTGCCATATGCGTTATTGATTAAAGTAATTTCTATGCAGACAGTTGTAACAAAGATGTGGAACTTTCGCAAGAAACGCCAGGTGTGGATAACCCGCGAGGCTGCCGAGCGGAGCAATGCCCGGATGGGTATAACCCGCGAGGCTGCTCATCGTGTACACGCACTATGTGTCAGCGCAGCAGCAATAGCATCATATTCGTCATCAATCACCTTCTTTCGTGGTAGTGATACGAGCAAGTGAACCATCTTGATTACACGTCCCTTGTCGCTCGTACCATCGCTCGTTACAGCCATTTTTATTTGCATCGGTGTATATTCATGAATAGATACGCCACGCCTGATCGCCTCTGATAAGATAATCCCGCGCGCCTCAGCAACCCTCATTGCCGTCTTCTGATTTTTAGTAATAAATAACGTTTCGATGGCAAGCGCATCTGGCTTGTATGTCTCGAGAATATTCCCGATGTGAGAGGCAACGCAGCCAAAACGAGTGTAGATGTCGTCTTTGGCTGATGTTTGAAAACATTCTGAATGGAGAACCAGTTCTTTCCCCTTTTTTGGTTTCTCGATAATAGCAATGCCCAAACGGTCATACCCCGGGTCAATACCAATAATTCGTGTCGTCATGGTTCAATTATACCCCCTAAGCCTCCTATGACACGAGAGTATGTTGTCGCATGGAATACGCTATAATAGTACCCATGTCATCTCGTCGACGCAGGAAGGCGCACCACGTAATAAAAAGGGTTATAGTGCTTGGCATATCTGCAGGCCTCATTATCGTCGGCCTAGGAGCATTGTGGGTGGCTACACTCAAAATGCCCGACCTCACTTCATTCCAAAACAGAAAAGTTACTGAATCGACAAAAATTTACGACCGTACCGGCACAATTCTTTTGTTTGATACGGGGAAAGACGCCAAACGAACCGCTGTCCCATTGGAACAAATATCACCATTCATCCAAGATGCCACAATCGCTATTGAGGACTCGGATTTTTATAAAAATATTGGCATTGAACCAACGTCAATTATTCGCGCCGTACTGGCAAACATCGCAACTGGTGGATATGGCCAGGGAGCATCCACAATCACTCAGCAGGTAGTAAAAAACTCACTGCTCACCAAAGACAAAACAATCACGCGTAAGATAAAAGAGTGGGTTATCGCCGTCAAACTGACCCGAGTAATGCCCAAACCACAGATTCTTGAGACATACCTCAATGACACCTCCTATGGCGGTACTATCTTCGGTGTTGAGGAAGCCAGCAGGGCGTTCTTTGGCAAACCAGCAAAAGATGTGAGTCTGGCTCAGGCCGCTTATTTGGCCGCCATTCCCCAGGCACCAACGTATTATTCACCATATGGAACACATCGTGAGGAGTTGGACGCGCGCAAAAAACTCGTCCTACAGCGCATGAAAAGCTTGGGGAAAATCTCGTCGGCTGATTACGATTCGGCAATTGCAGAAAAAATCCAATTTTTGTCCCGAAACGACTCCTCTATACGTGCTCCCCATTTCGTCATGTACGTAAAAGATCTGGTAACCCAAAAATATGGTGAAGACATGGTGGCCAATGGCGGGCTGCGTGTAATAACGACGTTGGATTTTGGCTTACAGCAAATGGCTGAGGACGTCGTCACCAAATTTGCCCCATCTCTTGAATCAAACTTCAATGCAAGCAACACAGCAATGGTGGCAGTCGACCCAAAAACCGGTGATATCTTGACGATGGTCGGGTCGCGCGACTATTTCAGTTCAAAAATAGAAGGGAATTTTAACATTGCACTTGCCAAGCGCCAGCCGGGGTCGACATTCAAACCATTTGTGTATGCAACCGCCTTTAAAAAAGGATTCACTCCTGAGACGGTGTTGTTTGATACAAAAACCGAATTTTCCCTGCGTTGTACGGTTGAAGGAAAACCAAAAGATCCGGCGGAAGATCCGGAAAAAGTGTGCTACTCACCTGACGAATTTGATTTCAACTATACCGGCCCCATGACGATTCGTGAGGCTCTTGCGCACTCACGCAACATTCCCGCAGTAAAGACGCTATACATGACCGGACTGAAGGACTCCATGGAAACAGCTGCGGATATGGGCATTACTGGTCTTAATGACCCCAACCGGTATGGGCTAACATTGGTTCTTGGGGGCGGCGAAGTTTCCCTTCTCGATTTGACCAGTGCATATGGTGTTTTCGCCAATGATGGTATGAGAAATCCGTATCGTTCTATCCTCCGCGTGGAAGATAGCAAGGGTATTATTTTGGAAAGTGTGCCAACGGCTGTTTCCCCATCTCAAGCACTCGAACCGGAAATAGCCCGTCAGATCTCCAGTATTCTTTCGGACACAAAAGTGCGTATGGAGAGTTTGCGGGCGATCGGTGAGAGTGTTGGAAGACCTGTTGCCATGAAAACAGGTACCACCAATGACTACCGGGATGTGTGGGCTGTAGGTTACACACCAAACCTTGTAGTCGGAGCATGGGCAGGCAAAAATGACAATACGCCAATGCGCCAGAATGTGGCCGGACTAATCATTTCTCCGGTCTGGGGCGCATTCATGTCCCAGGCCGTCAAGGGGTTGCCTGTAGAAAATTTCCAGTCCCCTCCTCCACCTCTAAGTGATAATAAACCAGTGCTTCGCGGTATTTGGGAAGGTGGCCAATCATATTGGAAAGACACTATTTCCGGCAAGTTGGCTACGGAAAATACTCCAGCGGAAACTAAAAGTGAGGTTGTCGCGCGGAACGTGCATAGTATCCTTTTTTGGTTAGATAAAGATAACCCCCGCGGCCCGGCCCCAACTGACCCAAAACAAGATCCTCAATTTGAGTATTGGGAGTATGGGGTACGCAAGTGGTTTGGTGAGTATCAAAAAAACCACCCTGACTTTAAGGAGGCGACTTCCGTGGCAATACCAAACCAAACTGATGATGTACATACGGCCGACAGAGCGCCTCGGGTGAGTTTCATCTCCCCCGCAGCTGGATCGTCAATAACATCACATGATGCTCTCACGATTCGTCTGCAGTCTTTGGGTTTTTATCCTGCAAAGAAAACGGAGGTGTATTTGAATGGAAAATACGTGCTGACCTCTGAACGCGACCCCCTCAATATTTCATTCTTTCCCTCAGATGTTGGAGGTTTGGGCAGCAGCAACACCCTTTCAGTGACACTGTATGACAGTGTCTTCAATAAAGGGACAGCCACAACAACGTTCTTCGCGACGCCTTAGTTTTTCGCGACGCTAGAGCGTTTCATTTAATGTCGGAGATCACTTTTATATCTTGTCGCTCCGCAATTTCTTTTAAAATTGCCTGTTTTTTGATAAAAATGTGAGAACGGGCCGCAGATGATATGTGTTGTAGGATGATGGTGTCAGAAGAAAACACGATTGATTCTGTTGGAATGTGCGCCTGTGTATGCTTTTGTATAACCTCTCCAACAACCGTCCGAACAAACACCTCACGTGAGTGTTTGTTTTTAATCTTTTTGAAAAATTGTCCTATTGATAACATGTGCTATCGGTTCATCGGCATAACTAGGTACAAAAATCGCTGATCCCCTGAAATCGGCTTTATAACGACTGGTTTATTGAGTCCGTTAAGGAGTAGGGTGACACTGTCGGCATGTATAGACTGGAAACCATCGATAAGATATTTGTAATTGAAGTTTATCTCCATATTTTCTCCTTTGAGGGCAGCGTCCACTTGGGTTTGATTCTCGCCCACATCACTATTTTTTGTTTGAATTTCGAATAGCTTCTTTTTGGGGTCAATCGTCAGATGCACTTGATTGAATTTGTCTGAAAAAATATTGGATATTTTAAGTGCGTTCATAATGTCTTGCTTCAAAGCGACAATCTCTGTTGTGGATGTTTTGGGAATAATTTGTCGGTAGTCAGGGAATGTGCCGTCAATAATTCGTGAGACAATGTATATGTCTTCGTATTCAAACGAAATGAGGTTTTTGTTTGCTTTTACTGTTGCTGTTGAACCAAAACTTTCTAATACCCTGATGAGGTCAGCTATATTTTTAAATGGTACTAAAATATCATTTAACTTGTTGGTAATTGGGATTTTAATCTTCTTTTCAGCTAAACGAAATGAGTCAGTAGCCACAAAGGTAAGGTGTTCACCGTCTTTATATATATACACGCTTGAAAGTTCTGGTTTTACACTTGAAATTGAGGCGCTGTAAGATACCGAGGTAAGACCATCAATAAAATCTGTGGTGGGGATTTGGTATTCTTGACCGTCTTTGATCTTGGGGATACTAGGAAAATCTTCGGGTGGTATAGTCTTAATGACTCCTTTTGATTTAGTTGTTTTAATGTGTAGATTTCCTGAAACAAGCTCCAATATGACCGTCTGGTTTTGTTCTTGGATCTGGGCCAAGAAAGATGATAGTGTCTGGGCTGGGACCGCTATAATTCCTACTGTGTCTGATTTTACAGGGATTGATACTTCGACACCAACATCAAGGTTGGTTGCCTTCAAAAGAGCGGTATTTTTTGAAACTTCAATTAAAATACAAGAAAGAACGGGTAGAGTCTGATGTTTGTGTGCCACCTTATCGACCAGATTGACCGCGTCTTTGAATTTTTTGAACCCCAACTCTAATTTCATGGTAATTTTTTATTTTTTATAAATCACAAACTGTTATTAGGGTTGTGTATATGTTGATATCTTTATAATAACCTTATTTCTCAACATATTATTAGTACCCAACTTTTTCCTTACTATGGTATCAATTTAAATAAATAAAACTTTTTACTACTCAGTGGATTACTACCCAAGTTACCAACACCTAAACTATTCTCTACACACAAACTATTCACTACTTTATCCACAACTACAACATTGTGCGCACCTGCGTTATTTCCTGTAACAACAACTGGTCAGTTTTTATTTCTTCCCGCATCTTCTCATACGAGTGAATGACTGTGGTATGATCCCTCCCCCCTAGTTTTTCTCCAATCGAAGGGAAAGATATACCAAAGTCCTCCCTTAGTATGTACATAACTACCTGGCGAGGACGGACAACTTCTTTTCTGCGGGTCTTGTTATAAATACTATCTTCATCAATGTTATAAAACTCGGAGACAATCTTGACTACGTCTTTTACAGACATCATTTTTTTTGGTTTGAGGTTATTTTTGAGGATGTTTCTGATCTCATTAAGATTCAACTCCCTATTTTTGAGCTGAGTTTGGCACGCAATAACATTGATAATCCCCTCAATTTCACGAATGTTGTC
>JAHFMB010000061.1 GCA_023269245.1 Candidatus Tayloriibacteriota bacterium | reverse complement strand
CACCTCATGTAAAAGAACAGGAATGTGGACGGTGTCCATGATAGTCAGCTTATTTCGCGAGATTCTCCCTACCCAATTTTTCGGCGAGAGCATCCGCTTTAAGCTCCACATCACGTACATACGCATCCCACGCTTCTTCATTCCACAACTCGACTCGATCTTTCACGCCGACAAATGCGACGCTCGACTGCAACTTCGCGCGCTGGCGCAGATGTTCGGGGAGAAGCATCCTACCAACTGCATCAACCTCGACCTCAACCGCTCGTCCCAACAAATAGCGGTTGAAGCCACGGTTGTCCGATGAGAGCATCGAAGATTCAGACACCGACAAACGTCCGGAAACTTTTTCCCATTCGCTCACCGTAAAGATGAACAAACAAGAATCGAGTCCAGGCGTAACTACCACTGTCTTCCCCATTTCCTTGCGGAATTTTGCGGGAAGAGACAAGCGGTTTTTGTCGTCGATAGAGTGTCTGTATTCCCCGATTAACATGACATCGTATGGGTTTGAAATGGTGTTCTACCAAGTCGACTATTGGTACCACTTCTTCCCACTTGATGGATATTATATCCCACTTTGCCCTAAAATGCATGCAAATAGAGGTGGGGATAACCCGTGGACAAGGTGAGCGGGGCAATCCTCACAGTTAGAAATAATCCGGTACTAATCTATATGTCAATATGCTATAGTTCCCTTACAAGAAAGCGATTAAAATTTTGCTGTAAATGCTTGATTATGGAGCGAGTTTCTTTTCGAAGGCCTTATCAGTTTCTATAATAATGCTCCATTTATTAAGTAAGACTTATGCAACATGAAAAAACTAATAATTACTTCCTTCGCGTTTCTGATGCTTCCATTAATCACTCATGCCGTATGGTGGAATCCAAAGACTTGGATAGAGCCCCAGATTAAATATGTAGAAAAAACAGTTGAGGTACCAGCCAACAGAATTGTTGAGGTGGAGAAACCGATAGAAAAAGTAGTAACTAAAACTGTGGACAACCCCCTTTTGTTGGCAAGAATTAAAGAATTAGAAAATGAAGTTAAAAATCTTAAGGTTCAACTTGCTGCGGCTCAATCAAAAACTCTAGGAAACGATAGTGTTCAACAAATATCAGTCATAAGTAATGATGATGCACGGAAGATTAAGGTTAAACTCGCTGAATTAGATCAGATGGACTGGGAGATAGATAATGTAACCTCAGGTAATCTACTAAAGAAAGCAAATGCCTTACTTACCCTCGAAGGTAAGAGATTGTTTAATGCAAACGAGGATATAAATTTGCGATCTGTAAACACAGGAGCTTATGGAATAATGATAAGTCTTCCTGATTTATCAACTCTCCATTTCATTGTGAATAACTACAGAAATACGCTAAAGATACGTCTAGCGGAGTTGGAGTAATTAAGTAGGTAGTTTTCACTATTTACTCGATATACCCCGCCCCTCTTTCGTACAACTTGAGTTGTGTCTGTTTCAAATTATTCAAAATAGACATGATAAATTTCCACGAAGCCATGATTTCGTCTGTCGACGCAAATAAGGTTTGATCGCCAACAAAGGCATCATGTATCAAGCGTTCGTAATCATCCGGAATAATATCGAATGAAGTCGCCTCACTGTATTTAAATTTGAGCGTCTTCGACTCAGTCGTAAAATCATATCCCGGTTTTTTCACAAAGAAGCGGACGCGGATTCCTTCATCAGGTTGAATACGAAAGGTTAAAATGTTTTGTCTGTTTTCCTTTGTCCCGGCCGCGCCCGCGCGCAGGCGTTTGTCTTCTTTAAAATACACGTCAATCTCTGCTTTTGCTTCAGCAAGCGCCTTTCCGCTTTCAAGATAAAATGGAACTCCTTTCCAGCGAGATGATCCGACATGGGCCTGGATTCGAAAATACGTTTCCGTTTGCGAGCTCGGTGAGATACCAACTTCTTGCATGTATCCCATGTACTGGCCGCGGACCACATGCCTATTGATCGAACGACTATTCATAGGCTTCAATTTTGAAAGCACTTTTGCGCGCTCCACGCGAATATCGTGTGCCCTGAACGACTTGGGCGCCTCCATGGCAATGATAGCCAGCATCATCAGCACGTGGTTCTGGCCAACATCCTTGAGCGCGCCAATCGGATCGTAGAATGCGCCACGGCCCTCCATACCATTTTTCTCGAAAAGTTTAATGTGGATCTTGTCGATAAAGTTTCTGTTCCACAGCGGTTCAAACATTGAGTTCGAAAAGCGGAAGGCCATAATATTTTGCAAAACTTCCTTTGCCAAATAATGATCAATGCGGAAAATTTGCTCTTCCTTGAAAAGCGAGCCGAGTAATTTATCCAAATGACGCGCGGTTTCAGAATCACTCCCAAAAGGCTTTTCAATGAGGATGCGGGTCCATCCGGTACCATCATCGCATGATTGTGCCAAACCAGAATGCGCAATATTACTCAAAATCTTTTCGTACAGAGTTGGCGGCACTGAAAGATGATAGAGCTTGTTTGAACACTGGCCCCAACGATCATCAATGCCTTTCATTTTAGAAGCAAGACGAGCGTATGCGCCGGTATCGTCAAACATGCCCTGCTCGTAGGTGATATGATCGAGAAAATGCTTGATGTCCTCTTCCTTGAATTGACCGGGGCGTACATTCATGCGTCCGCGGATAAACTCACGGAACTCTTCCCTGCTAAAGACGCGGCGGGAAAAGCCAATAATAGCAAAACGCTGCGGAAGCAGACGTTTTGTATACAGGTTGAGGAGCGCCGGAATCAGTTTGCGCGCAGCCAAATCGCCCGTGATGCCATATATGACAAAAATAGTCGGGTGGAGCGCGACCGGATCGGTAATCGATGAAGGCTGTTGCATGGGAATTAGTGTATCACATATCTTCGCCCCATTCCTGCCACATCGGATACAAGCTCCCGGCGACATACACGCACGGTAAAATAATAATACCGGATATAATCCAGAGTGATAGATGAAAAAGTTTGAGGCCAACTTCCCAAAATACCGTAGCCATTTCCTTCCATACTTCCCAGAGTGTTCCAAATAATGATGAGACTGCTTCCATACAAATATCCGCCACAGACGCGGATAAAAATCATAGCGCATTAACGCATAACGAGCAATATGCCAGTCCCAGGATACTGCTCGAATCTAGAAACCGGTAAAATTGTAGTTTTGACTGCTCGACCCGCCAGGCCCGACACATGTAAACATAAATGTGGCGAGCACCGTCTGATCAAAAGTATAACTGCCGGCAGGAAAATAGAACGGCGGTATCGGACCAACCCAACCGTTGTAATAGTCCCACGCACCACTTCCCTTGGCATCTTCGACCATAAATATACACGACGATGCGTTTGTGGCCACCCATGACAAAACGACTGGACCATCATGCCCCGGACCCGGTTGAACATTGATAGCTATCGACGGTAGAGGCGCATTGACCCCCGCCTGTGTATTTGTATGCTCAAGTTGTGCAGATAATTGATATGAATCATTAAGTTGACTGAGGCTGCTTCCACAGCTACCTGGATAGCATTGGGATGTGTACTGCAATGCAGCAGGAGTATAGTAGGTATATCCAAGATCATTCCCATACACTATCTCGCAATTTGTACCACAGGGATCGTTTGGAATAGAGGGCAGATAAGGAGCGAGATCGTTCTTCAATGCCTGCCAGGCAGTCTGGCCAGGTGATGAAACACCTGCCGTAGAAATAGCAATGCACCCCGGAATCACATCCCAGCTCATGGCGGTCATTTGGGCGGCGCACGAACCCCCAAAGTCTGGCGCATGTCCTTTGTTTGCCTTGTACAGTTGGATAGCAAGATCAATCTGCCGCACCTGTTGCATACGAGCGGCATCGCGCGCCATTGCGCGAGCCGGCGAAACACTGGCAATAATGACGCTTGAGAGCATGCTCACTATTGATATGACCACCAAGATCTCAATCAATGTAAAACCACGTTTCATAAAAGGCATACACAGTATACCACATGGGAACTCTGAAGATACAGGGTCGTCTTTAATTGTCGGGGCGCCGAGAATCGAACTCGGACCTCACGCACCCGAAGCGTGTATACTACCACTATACTACGCCCCGATGTGGACCATAGCGGACTCGAACCGCTCGCCTCACCCATGCCATGGGTGCGCTCTACCGGATGAGCTAATGGCCCAAATTATTGCAAAAAATACTGTATCATATAGTTGGCTAGTGCGCACCCTTCACACGGGTGAGATCGCAAGTTCGAGCCTTGCAGGGTGCACTTGTATGCTACAATAGAGTGAGTATTCCGTCGTTTATTAACATAATACACTTTCAATGAAAGCAACCCACACTGTGGCATTCATTCTCACCATCATCGGTGGCTTGAACTGGCTGCTTGTCGGCTTTGGATGGAATCTCGTTGATGCCATCTTCGGCGTAGACAGCACTGGTTCGATGATTGTCTACATCATTGTCGGTCTCTCGGCTATTTGGCTGATCATTGACCACAAGAAGACCTGTTCCTGCTGCGTCAAGGACAGCGGGACGCCAAGTCCAACCGTCTAGTACTCGCAATACTTACAAAAACCGCTCCCAAAACTGGTGAGCGGTTTTTGCGTGACTACTTCTTTTCACATCCACAATCGCATTTCTTTCCCTCGTGCGCGTGATTGCATGCTGAGCATACTACTGGTGCGTCTGCCATAATAATGTTTGAAATTAAGGCTAGTAATCGACGACCTTTAGCTAGTAAGTATACACCTATACCGGAAACTTCACAAAGAGATACAAGTATACCATCACCCCATCGAGGAGTAGTCCGAGAATACCGATGACAAATAGGATAACAAACGCCCAACGCGGCACGGCAACACCACGGAGCATGAGCGCGCCAAGCACGCTAATATATACAAAGCCAGAAAAAGCAAAAATGCTGAGAAATCCTGTACTCAAAGAATACATACGGTGGACCCGAGAGGATTCGAACCTCCGACCTTTGCTTTGCAAAAGCACTGCTCTACCAACTGAGCTACGGGCCCGTCAGGGACATGTCATCGGACGTCGCACCACTATACCCTATTTACTATAGACTTTCAATATACGGCGCATCATTTCACATTTCGCTGTGCGAGGTGTATAAGATGGTCAACCAACTCATGCAGATCGCTGCCCACCGCACGCAACGCCTTTGGCATCAGCGATTCGCCAGTAAGCCCGGGGAGCGTATTAACCTCAAGAACGTACACGCCACGGCGAGGATGGATAATAAAATCTGAACGCGAGTACTGTTTGAGCCCGAGGGCACGATGGACTTTGGCCGCCAATTCTTCTAGGGTTTTCTTGATGCTTTCACTAAACGTCGCGGGGACAATTTCTTCCGACTTTCCCTCGTATTTTGCCTTGAAATCAAAAAAACCAGTATGGGGACGGATCTCGATTGGAGGCAAGGTATATATCTCATATCCACGAAACCCTTCGATCACACCACAAGTCGCTTCAATGCCAGGAATATATTCTTCAATGAGAATGATATCACCATGCTCTGCGGCCAATGCCAGTGCTGCACGCAACTCTTCGTAGGTCCTGACGATAGATACGCCGACAGACGACCCGCTGGAAACGGGTTTAATAACCGCAGGAAATATGAAGGTTGAAAAGAGCTCCTGGGCAACAGCACCACATTCTTTATGAACCCTATCAGAAGATGTTTCAACCCAGTAGGGACTCTTGATGCCGTGGCTGGCCAAAGCCTTCTTGGTTAAAATCTTGTTCATGCCCACGGCCGAGCCGAGCGATCCCGATCCCGTAAATGGCATGCGATGCGCCTCAAGAAATGCCTGAATCTTGCCATCTTCCCCATACGCACCATGAAGCGCATTGAATGCAACGTCAATCTTTGAAGCAATGTCATGCGCAGGAAATGCCACACCATCAAGG
>JAHFMB010000060.1 GCA_023269245.1 Candidatus Tayloriibacteriota bacterium | reverse complement strand
TCTGATCAAAATTTCCATTTACGTCAATGTTGAGTTTCTCAGCATTTTTGAGGAATGACTGGAGCTTGGTAACTTGAACCTGGTTGTTTGCACCTCCAAATTTGAGGTAATCAGTGATAAGCGGGCATGAAGATGGAGCGAGTCCTGAAGTAACCAAAGTCACAACCGGCACGTTGGTTGGAGCACTTCCGCTTGAACCGATAGAACCTGACGAGCCACCTGATCCATTACCACCACCCGGTGGTGTAACTGGAGGAACAATCGGTGCTTGGGGAGTCGGCGCATCATCGGCACCATTGGTCGATGCGGAGTTTGTGTTTCCTGCAGGCTGTTCGTTTTGGGCTGGAGGAGTAACCGTATCGTCGCTACCGTTAGTGGTTGAACCACTGGTTGCACCAGATGGTGCTGTCACGACAGGAGGAACAGCATCGTCGCTACCGTTGGTCGTACCTGCAGACACAGGGGAAACTCCCGCGGCAAAAACGAGGACAAGGGCCAAAAAAGCTACTAATGTAAAGTTATTTTTCATATTGGTACGCTGTCATTCTTACTACCTGATAATGAAGAGAACCTATCATATATATAGTATTTTGTCAATAAAAAAGGCCTTCCCGCGGAAGCTAAGGAAGGCCTGAAGAACTGGCGACCAGTTAGAGGTCCGGAGGAGGTCCAGACCATGTCCGACGCGCCTTGAGGCGAAAGTAGCGCTCGGGATTAACGCTCGGATAATCGCGGTAGCCTTGGCTACCCAACTGGAGCGTCTCGCCAATGATTTTCAACCATGGCGCACCGGTGAGGTTGTCCGCCGACTCGATGTCGTACGGATAACTGTACTGGCCACCAATCATCACGACTCGCGCGGTGCTTGGCGTGTAGCGATACGCGAGCAGTGATGGCACCGCGGCAACCGCAAGTTCACTTGCGACAGTGGCATCGTTGCTAACAAGCTCGGCTCGAACCCAAGGCACGGGCGTCGTGGCAAACTGATCCATGACGTCAACGAAATCAGACGGTTGGTTTCCGGTAATAAAGACACTGGACCCAAACCGCATGAAATAATCAATGTGGACCTGATGCGCATAGACTGGTGATGGCTGACTGCCGTCATAGACGGTATCGTCGCCGCCGGCCGACACTTTCCCGAGGGAGGAATTCCATGAACTGTCAAACACGCCGTTTTGGCCGTAATCAATGCCGACGTATGTGAAACTGAATTGCAGTGGCATCCCATCCGTGGAGTTGGTGCTGACTGAGAAGTAGCTCGGCGCAATATTGGTGATTGAAGTGGTAAGCCGAACGAAGAAGTTGTTCGGATTGCCCTTCCCTGCGACCGAAACTACCCAGCGGTGCCCATGTTCATCGCTCGCAACATTATTCGTGGGTGCTGGAGCGCCCATGAAGCTTTTTGCGACAGTGACCGTGCCGTCAAACCATTGGAGTCCGTAATTGGGACCCCACGTTTGCGGGATTCGGTACCAGGCGGCCGGATTTATGGTCCGGTCCATGGGGACGTCTCCGCCAAAGATGCCCTTCATCGTGTTGGCCCTGCTTTGCGACAGGTACGGCGATGTGAGGCTGCACAGCGAAGCGAGGTAAATCGCATTTTCCCCGAGAGGAGCGCGCGGTGCAGGCTGGAGTTCCAACCGAACAGGCTTGGCTGTCATTTTGATATAAGGGGCATTGTCGTCCCCCCCGTTCACGACCACCAAGGTGGCCGCGTGTGTTGCCAGAGCGCAAATGAGCGCCAGCATAACCAATAGGTTCGTTTTCATTTTCTGTGTGCTCCACCAAAGAGTATATGTATGCGCCCACTCGGGACGCATTAAGCAAGGTGTTGATGCTCCATATACTGAAATTTGTTGTGTGGTGGGTTCTCCTGCTTTCTAGCAAAGATTTACCTACTTGTCAAGGAGCCTAGTCTCATTTTTCCTATAAACAGGCGCCACAGGAGACTATTTGATATAATCAATGCATGTCAGCAACTGCTCTTCTCTACGCTCTCCTTTCCGGGGTTCTCCCCTCTTTTATTTGGCTCTTTTTTTGGCTCCGTGAGGATCGCCAGCATCCCGAACCTCGATCGCTTCTTGTTGCATGTTTTTTTGGTGGCATGTTGGCCGTTGGTGCCGCGGCATTCGCTGAAAAATACGTGGCAGATATATATACGGACCCCACAATCCGTTATACCCTGTGGGCAGCAATCGAGGAGATCCTCAAGTTCATTGCAATTGCCGCAATAGGTTTGCGGTCTATGTCCAACGATGAGCCGATTGATGCGATGATCTATTGCATCGTCGTTGCAATTGGATTTGCGGCACTCGAAAATACATTATTCATTATGGATCCATTGGCAGGGGGTGAAATCGCAAAAAGCATCATCACAGGCAATATGCGCTTTATCGGAGCGACATTACTCCACATTGTCAGTTCAGCGACTATCGGCTTTTGCATAGGTTACTTCTTTTATCACGGCCGTCTTGTCAAAATCATAGCCGCCATCGTTGGTATTCTTGCTGCCATAGCCATCCACACTGCGTTCAACCTTTCTATTGTTGAGGCAAGTGCAGCCGATACCTTGAAGACTTTTTCATGGATTTGGGGCGGTGTCGTCATTATGATCATCCTATTCGAGGAAATAAAGGTTGTGCGCCCCAAATTGTGGTGATATAATTATCGAGAATTTTACTAAGTAGAAATTACCAACATCATGTCAAAAGAAAAGAGATCATTCTTCGAAAGGCTTACTGGCACCGTCCGCATGGAAGACGAGGCCGAAGTCAAAACGACCAAAAAGGCCGCTATTTCTGAGCAAAATGCTTGGATCGAAGAAGAGGACAAAGATGCCGAGCTCACGGTGGACGTCTACCAGACGCCCGACATGATCGTGGTAAAGTCGATGATTGCCGGCGTGCGTCCGGAAGATCTCGATGTATCTATTACACGTGATCAGGTTACCATTCGCGGCACTCGCGAAGAAGAAAAGGTGGCTCGTGATGAAGATTTCTTTGCCCGCGAACTCTTTTGGGGATCATTTTCCCGCACGATTCAACTCCCTGAAGAAGTAGATGTTGACGAAGCCGAGGCTGTTGAGAAACATGGCTTGTTGATTTTGAAATTACCGAAGTTAGACAAGAAGAGGCAGTCGAAGCTCAAGGTCAAGACAGCGTAAAACTTATGCCTGGAGTCTCAACACCATTGGCACTGATCATTTGCTGGATTGTTTCAGCTTTTGTGCTGTGGTTGGTCGCCAAACCTATGCTAAAAACAGGCAAATTATCCTTGCCTTCAGCATTTCTAACTACTGGTCTTTCACTTTTAGCTGGTTCCATCAGCATGTGGTTGGTTATTCAATCAAATCCTGGAGAGATATATTATGGGGTAATAGTTTATCTCGCAATTGTTGGACTCTGCGCATTTGCCCCCTTTTATTTTTTGCTAAAAAGAAATATCGGGCATGAAGCAGGCATAAAATCGTTCCCGTTATTTATTGTGACTGCTGTAGTCACATTCGTGCTATTTACTGGGGCACTCATTATCATCAGCCCCCTTTATAGTATATAAAAAATGGCAGAGACTTCCCTGCCGTTGTGTACGACAACAAAACAAATCTTAATGAGTTCGTGCTTTATCGCTTAAATGCGAACGGATCAGATCATGAACCTGTCTAGAAAGTCCAGTAAGGGCACATGAAATCAAGTATCCAGACTTTGAGGATCCTGAGCACGCGACGACAACCGCCACACAGCTCTTCTTTTCCACATCATCGTCGAATGACAACTCCATGTCCAGTTCTCTCCACGTAGGTAAGCTGGTCTTATAACGGAATTCAATACCATTCCGGTGAACAATAACGTCCTCGGATGGAATCGTAAGATTAATTTTCACAAGCTACTCCTATGGTTTTAGGTGTTCCAGTGCCGAAATGAGCACTATGGTGATGGTACAGGACTGAAAATATCTCGTCAAATATCCAACGTCGCGTGCTTTGCATTGCTCTGAATAAATGACTTCCTCGCTGGCACATCATCTCCCATGAGCATATCAAACACTTTGTCGGCATCCTGCGCATCATCAACAGTCACCTGACGAAGAATACGGCGAGCTGGGTCCATAGTTGTTTCCCAAAGCTCATCGTGGTTCATTTCTCCAAGACCCTTGTAGCGCTGAATAGAAATCTTTGGCGTTTTTGTCTTCCCTCCTTCAATAACGACTTCCTCTGCATCGGGTTCAGCTTCGGCGCGTTCGAGAAGTTCTGCGCGCGCTTCGGCGTTGTTGGCCGCATCCTGCATATCAACATCGGCAGCCGCCTGCTCGATAGCGGCAGCATCCTTGCCGAGCGCCTTTATCTTTTCTTCATCGCTGTAATAATAGAAAATCTCCTTACCCTTCTTGACCTTGTAGAGTGGTGGCTGTGCGATATAAACATAACCACTATCAATCAATGGGCGGAAATAACGATACAAGAGCGTCAAAATAAGCGTACGAATGTGAGCTCCGTCAACGTCAGCATCTGTTGCAAGAATAATCTTGTGATAACGGAGCTTTGAAATATCAAAGGTGTCACCGATGGCGGTCCCGAATGCAAGAACCAGGTTCTTGATCTGCTCTGAACCGAGCATGCGATCGAGACGGGCGCGCTCAATGTTCAAAATCTTTCCGCGCAATGGAAGAATGGCCTGAATGCGGCGGTCACGACCCTGCTTTGCAGTACCCCCAGCAGAATCTCCCTCTACGATGAAGATTTCTGACTCTGCAGGATCACTCGACTGGCAGTCGGCAAGCTTGCCTGGAAGTGTCATGCCTTCGAGTGCTCCTTTGCGTAGGACCGAATCCTTGGCGGCCTTTGCGGCCTTGCGGGCCTTCATAGCCAAAATGACTTTGCTAATGATGGCGCGGGCATCCTCAGGATTCTCTTCCAAAAATGCAGAGAAGGCTTCGGAGAATACAGTCGCCGTGGCACCCTGAGCCTCTGTTGAGCCAAGTTTGGCCTTGGTCTGACCTTCGAACTGGATCTCACGGAGTTTGACTGAAATGACCGCAGTCAATCCTTCCAAGGCATCATCACCGGTAAATGAATCGCTTTCGCCTTTTGCCAAATTATTATTCTTGGCATATGTATTCAGCGTACGAGTGAGTGCCGTCTTGAAACCGGTCACGTGCGTACCACCTTCAGGGTTGCTGATGTTGTTGGCAAAGGCCATGACACGAGAAGAGACATCGTCTGCATACTGCAAAGCGACTTCGACAGACTCGACACCTTCTACTTTTTTTTCAACATAGAAAATATTTTTGTGTAGAGGTTTGTAGATCTGATTGGTAAACTTGATGAGCGATACGAGACCTCCCTCAAAAAAGAAAGTATACGAAGGTGCGTCGACTCCAGTTTCACGAATATAAAAAAGTTCATTATCGAGGCCAAAACTAGCAACCTGCTCTCGTGCATCAATCACGCTAATACGAAGCGCAGGGACCAGATATGCCTGCTGGCGCATATGGCCGACAATGCGGTTGAAATCAAACACAACACCCTCTTTGAAAATAGTCGGGTCCGGCTCGAACATGACAATGGTTCCATGGAGCTTGGTAGAGGCAATCTTCTTGACCGCAGCTTTGCGCTTGCCGATGGCATATTCCTGCATGTGAATACCTCCATCTTTGTGCACCAACACTTTTGCATAGGTAGAAAGCGCGTTCACGACAGATGCGCCCACGCCGTGAAGACCTCCGGAGACCTTGTATCCGCTATCCTCGCCACCAAACTTGCCTCCAGCATGAAGAAGCGTGAAAGCCATCTCGAGTGCGGAAATCTTCTTCTGTTTGTGGATATCCACTGGAATACCGCGGCCGTTGTCAGCAATACGGACACGATTGTTGGGCAGGAATACAATCTCAATGTCATTGGCAAAACCACCCATGGCTTCGTCGCGAGAGTTGTCGAAAATCTCGGTCACCAAGTGATGGAGGCCGTCAGGACCAGTA
>JAHFMB010000059.1 GCA_023269245.1 Candidatus Tayloriibacteriota bacterium | reverse complement strand
TCGCATTCGGCATGGGTGCCATGGGACAGCAAACCCGATTTGATTGTATGGAATGGGGGTCCGCCGGCACCTATGGATACCTGCCCCATTTCCAAAGCGGTGCACCAGGGCAAGTCACCATTTACGAACTACTCGGTGATGAAAGAGTTCAGCGCGCGTTGGCTCGTTGCTGAACGTGCTCGGACTGAACGTCACAACCGGTCTCACCTCGAAGGTGCGGCCGGTATTTTTATATAAAACTTGACAAAAACTTATTTTCAATTTCTTTTTTTAAAACGCTTGACGAAATATGTTTACGGGTGTATCTTTCTCTTCACGCTCGTAGTAATAAGTAGCACATTGAATTTCGGTCGAGAGCTAGATGACTCTGGCACAAGACCATGGTGGCGTTCAACGGATGAGGACAGCAAGCCGATCGCAAGGTCGACATGTTGTTAATGAACCCACCGAAAAACCTCGATGCCTGAGTTTTCTCGCATCGTTGTGGAGAGAAGTCTCCCTTAGGTATTATCTGGAAAGACAGTTCCAGATAGCTGTCAAAACGTCCAAACCGAAGAGTCGCAAGACAAATCGCCAAAGACACGAAAACAGCACCTATGATTCTGCCAGACGCTCTTCAGGCGTGAAGATGCAAAAGCAGAAAGACTGCCCGAAAGGACAGTCGGCTACTAACTGTGCAGCGCCACACGGATATTCAGTCCGGCAGACGCAATTGCCCTCAAAAGCAAGCACCACAGCAAGCACTCGAAGGATCACCGCCGTAACAGGCAGATCATCGCTCTTCGAGAAAGCTACCGTGCTCATCTACCCCTGTCCCGACAGCCTACGGAATCCTCGCGCAAGCGAAGTGACCAACAAAGCTGTCGGGACTTTCTTTATTTTTCCAAACTCCCCATCACCTTTTTCATATCCTCCCCACCCTCGCGCATGGCTGCCTTGGCAGCCTCTTCTTGACTCATACCAAGCTTCATCTTGGCCTGAATTGACTCCGCCATCTGCTTGAAAAAGTCAGGATTTTTTTCAATCATTTCAAAAACCTTGTTAAGTTCCCCTTCCGGGACACCTTTCATTTGTCTTCTAATGAGAGCCTTAGTGAAAAAATTAAGCATGTAAATCCATTCCCACTTTTTTATTTATCCCGCGGCTTCATCAACGGGAACATTTGCGTCTCTCGAAGAGGTTTATCTACTAAAAATGCAAACAATCTCTCGCCAAAACCAAATCCGCAGGTCGGCGGCATGCCATGTTCAAGCATTTCTACAAATTCATGGTCGGGCATCATGGCTTCGGTATCACCCTTGTCGATGAGTTTTTGCTGTTCTGCAAAACGGTTCGCCTGATCTATAGGATCATTGAGTTCTGAATACCCACGACCAACTTCGCTCCCCGCAATGATAGGTTGAAACATCTGAACAACTGGCTTTCCTGCAACGCTTTTTGCGAGCGGCGCTACAAGTACTGGATGATTTATCAAGAATGCCGGGCCAGTGATGTTTTTGCGGCAATATTTCCACAAGGTATCAGTCAGACGTTCGCGGTTTGTACCATCGTATTTGACCTTGAGATCGGTGAGCTTCTTCATCATCTCCTTTTCTGAAGCGGTGGCAATATCAACTCCTGTCTGTTTCTTAATTTCTTCGGCATAATCAATCTTGACCCATTCATCGGCCAAATCGAAGGTATGGCCTCGGGTCGTAAACGTAGTCGTACCAAATACTTCTTGTGCAATAGTTCGGTACATGTCTTGAACCAATTTCATGCCATCATTGTAATCAGCATATGACCAGTAGAACTCCATATTAGTGAACTCCTGCGCATGTTCAGGGCTAGTACCTTCGTTGCGATATACACGACCAATCTCAAACGTCTTTGGAAAACCTCCAGCCATCAGCCTCTTTTGCCACAACTCGCCTACAGAAATGCGTAAATATACAGCAAGGTCATAATCATTGTGATGAGTCTTGAATGGAGTCGCCTCTGCACCTCCAGTAGTCGTCTCCAATGTTGGCGTTTCTACCTCGAGAAAACCGTTGTCAGTCAAAAAGCGTCGTGTCACGTTCCAAAACTGAGCTTTTTTTACAAAAAGGTCGCGGAGCTCCGGTGTCATGATAAAGTCCAAATACCTCTTGCGGAATTTTTCGTCCGGATCAGTGATGCCGTGCCACTTTTCAGGTAATGGCAAAAGTGACTTTGAGGCCATGGTCCACGAAGTCACTAACAAACTCTGCTCGCCACGCTGTGTGGTAAAACATGTCCCCGTAACACTGATGATGTCACCGATATCTACTGCGCCCGTAAACAAATCAAACAATTCAGGGCTCAGAACATCTTTTTTGATAACCGTCTGGAAGGTTGCCTTGCCATCATCAAGAACCGCAAAGAGAATTGCGCCCTGACCACGTATTGCCATAATACGACCCGCAAGATTGACTGACTTTTGCGACTTTTCGTATTCAGCAAAGTTGGCCTTGGCGTCTTTGAGGCAATGATCGCGAGGAACTGTCGCTGGATACGCCTCCATGCCCGCCTTCTTCAAAAGCTCGAGTTTGGCGAGTCGGGCAGTACGAAGTTCGTCGATTGATGCCATAAGGATTTATTTTAGCGCGGCAATAGTATAGGTCACGCTTCCTTTCGGGGCATGAACGGTAATCTTTTCCCCCACCTTATGCCCAAGAAGTGCGGCGCCAAGCGGTGACATATTCGACACTTTTCCCTGCGTCATGTCAGCCTCCTCGGAACCGACAATCGTGTACAAATACGATTTATTTTCCCCATTCTTAGTCAGACGAACTGTAGAACCGACAGTGATCATGTCTCCACCGGCCGCGCCCATGATCGTCGCGTTTTTGAGCAAATTTTCAAGGCGACCGATACGATCTTCCACTTCGGCTTGCGTCTCACGTGCCTGATGATATTCAGCATTTTCAGAAAGATCACCGAGCTTCTTTGCATACTCGAGTTGATCCGCCACCTCCTTGCGCCGCTGCGTCTTCAGAAAGTCCAGTTCTTTTTTGAGTTCCGTGAATTTTTCGTTGGTGAGGTATTGAGTATCAGTCGCCATAAAAATAAAAGCACTTAGGTTAGTAAGCAATTGTGTCTATTGTAGCACATCATTCCCACAATTCAACATTCAGGGTTTAAAATACTCAGGCGTATGTTCATTCATCCAGTCAAGCTGTTGCCTCATGGCAGTGCTTGCTCCGATTGTATTGTGAATCGAGCCTTTCTCGAGCATGACAACAAAGGCATATTTCGGGTTTTCATACGGCCAAAAGCCTGTAATCCATGAGTTGATGTGGTCCTTGGCCACACCAAGCTCCGCGGTACCTGACTTGCTCGCAATGCTTACGTAAGGAATTTTGAGAATGGGACTCGTTCCTGTAGTGACCGCCATACGCATCCCTTCACGGACGATTTGAAAATTTTTCTGTGGAATAGCGTCGATAAATCGTTCGACATGCGGCCCATCATCTTTGATAATTGTCGGCACCAAAAGCAAACCACTATTGGCGACCGCTGCCACCGCCCGGGCCATTTGCATCGGCGTAACTTGGAATCCATATTGGCCGATAGATGTGTGGTAGGTGTTTCCCAAATACCACTCTTCATTGAATGTGGCTTTTTTCCATTCTGGCGTAGGAACAGTACCTGCTTTCCCGGGAACAAACGAATCGGGAATCCGCGATCCGAGACCAAACATGCTCACGTATTTATCAATATTGGCAATACCAAGACCTTTCAAATCCTTGTACCCTCCGCCAATGATATAGAAATATGCATCAGACGAAACCGACAGCGCCTTGCGAAGATCAAGAGCGCCGTTGTTCCGCCAATCCTTGAATACCGTGCTTTTTGTCGGATCATACGGATTGGGAATCGATATCGATCCTGTCGTATAGATAATCGCGTCGGGATCGATAATTTTTTCAGTAAGCGCGCCGAGGGCTACATATGGTTTGACCGTTGAACCTGGTGCGTATAGACCGTCGACTGCCCTGTTGAGAAACGGGAGTTCTTTATCGCTGAGCAACGCGCGAATACGATCACTATCCGCTCCGTCGGACATGACTTGCGAGCTATATTCTGGGTAGCTGGTCAGTGCAATAATCTCACCCGTATGAATGTCTAATACGACTGCGGCGCCTCCATCAAACTGGGCACGGCTCATGATGTCTTTGATGTTGTGGTGCAACGATGACTGTATCCGTTCATCAATCGAAAGCCTGACAGATTTTCCTTGTATAGGTGGACGCACCACGTTTTGAGACACAACGGATCCGCGCGCGTCGACCTCGACGAGGCGCGAACCGTTGATACCTTGCAATTCGGCGTCAAAATATTTTTCCGCGCCGGCCACGCCTTCAAAATCATCCTGATAATAAAAGCCATTTTTATCCTTTGAAGGATATTTCACATAACCAATGACGTGGGACAACCCAGTTGATGTGGCATATTGACGAGTGGCGACTGATTCATCGCTCGATGTAGCATCAGTTGTTTGAGCCGGTGCATTCCAGGCAAGCAATTTTCCGTTGCGATCCTCCAGCACTCCCCTGCCGGCAAATATAGGAACTGGGCGAAGGAGATTGTTCTCACTGCGTGTCCGGTATTCTTCTCCATGCATAACCTGCAGACTCCATGCCTGAACAACAAACACACAGGTAAGCGCCACGAACACCAAACCAGTGGCGTACAGCGCAAGTTTCGAAATCGGGCGTTCAAGCCTCCCTTCAAACTGGGCAGTGTTGAAATCCGGAATGTTGCTTGAGTCCAGCATGACCTCGTCCGGCGCAATCTCGATGATTCTCCGGCGTTTATTTCTACGCCACAACATACATGAGTTCCAAGAAAAAGGCATAGTGCAATACTATCACAGCTGTACGCTTTGGAAATATTAGTATTATTTTCTCACCATGCTCCTAATTCCCGCAACAAGCCCAAAAACGACAACTGCCTCAATAGTACTGATATATCCCCAGACGCCCATATCGGGAACCATACCATAGAGCGCGTCAAAGATGATGCCAGCGGCAACAAGCTCAATAAAATAAGGAAAAAACCACGCCGATATGATGGCAACAGCAAACGCGGCCAACCACCATGACTGCAAAAGACATATGAGTATGAGGATATCCGCACCTATTCGAAGTGGAATATTCTTAATCATTGTGTTGTTGCGCGAGGACCCATCGTAGCTGGTATACATTGACCGGCGGAGCAAAGATGACTGTCTTAAACGGCTGTGTCGGATCGAGCAAAATTGAAGAAACAATGCCGATAGGTTTGTTATCGTATGACTCATCAAGAACAAAATCACCTTCCATAACCGAAGCTTCGCGTGATACTTGGGCTTCATAGGTACCTCCTCCCCGTCCAGTCGCCGTTGCGGCTATATGCGCCGCACCGACCAGTATGGAGACAGTCTCGCCGGGTGATGTGAACAAACGCACTTTCGAGGTTGATTTGAACACATCGACGACCCGTCCGATCAGCACATTTCCTTGAACATACACAAGTGTACTGGTAGAAATATCGTAATCACGTCCTATATCCATAATGAGTTGATCATATCCGGATGCGGGGGGACGACTCAGTACAGCGGCAAGAATCATCGGCCTCACGGCGCGGGCGCTGTTTTTCGATTTGGCTGTACTCGTACCGGCAAATGTTTGGCTACTTTCGCGTCCAAGGAGTGCCCTAAGCTCGGCGTTTTCTGACTCCAGAGCTTTCGTCGCACTCAACTTGACCTGCATTTCTGAAATGCTTCGGACAAGCTCTTCCTTTTCGTTTTCCAATGTTTCCGCTGATAAAAGACCCCCGCTGCGTATACTAAACTCAGTCCGCCAAAACGGCCGCGCAATCGCCACGAAGATACCAGGGAAAAACCGCGGTGAAATCACTTGAATAACCACAATTAGTATAACAACAACCGTAGCAGCAAAAGCAATATTCTGCTTCATGCGCTGATACGGCCGTCTATGAGTTTGAAGGTAAGTCATCTTCGTTTTCAATAAGCACTGAACGAAATTTATCAAGATCCTCGAGAATGATACCTGCGCCGCGGGCAATTGCAGTGAGTGGATCCTCAGCAATGGTTATGGGAATATTGAGCGTTTCAAGCAAC
>JAHFMB010000006.1 GCA_023269245.1 Candidatus Tayloriibacteriota bacterium | reverse complement strand
TTGGAGTCGCACCCGTCGCAAACTATTAAATCTTCGGGCGATTGAATATAAGATACACAACCGTCGCAAAGAGGACGAAGATAATCAGGATTGCGACCCAGCCCCATGGAACGTTCTTCAAAGAGAAGAGTGCTGAAGCCGAGAGACCTTCATTGGTCTGATTTTGCGTCGGCTGAACTTCAGGCGTACGGACTGGCTCACGAACTGGCTGAACGGTTGTATTTGTAGCACCGCGAACAGTGACGCTGGTGGTACATGCGCGGGTCGCAGTCTTTCCATCTGCCGATTTGACTGAGACGATGGCGCTCTTGTCGCCCGTTGAGGCGTAATACTTGAGCACTGTACTGTCTGTACCGCTCACACCATCAGAACCGGTCCACGTATAGGTATATGGGGCTGCGCCACCGGTAACTTCTGCTCTCCAGGTGACGGGCTGATTGACGCGGACACTTGTAGGGTCTGCGTAGCATGCGACATCAAGGCCGCTATTATTTGAACCAGTAATAACTGAACCATTGTAGTAACCACCAACGTTGGTAGTACCACAGGTCTGTGTGACAGACTGACCGTTTGTCGAGTAGACAGTAACAGTCGCAGTCTTCGGGCCAGGATTGGCATATGAGTAATACACTGACTGGCTCGAACCGTACAAATTGTCGGTACCAGACCAGCTATATGTGTACGAACCATTGCCGCCTGACGGATAGGCATTCCATACAACCTGTGTGCCCGTATTGGCGTAGGTTGAATTTACATTACAGGTCACATACAACGGCGAGTAATAGTTGTAATTCGGGTAGGTGTTGTAATTGTAGTTCGGATACGTATTGTAGTAATAATTCGGATATGAATTGTAATTGTAACTTGTGTCACCATAGATAGTGGCAGCGCCATCACAGATCTTGGTGATCGACTGGCCGCCCGAAATGACGTTCACACTGGCGCTTTTTGAGCCAGCAGAATAGTAAGCTTTGATCACAGAAGAGCCGTAACCGTTGAGGTTGTCAGTACCGGTCCATGAATAGTTGTATGAACCGTTGCCACCGTATGCGGAAGCAACCCAGGTCACTGAATCACCGGTGCGCGCAGAAAGCGGCATCGGATAGCATGAGGCCTGAAGCGGTCCCTGGTCGTTGCGCGGAGGCTGACGATAGCCGGTATAGTCGTAGGTGTACGATGGTGTACCGTAGTATCCACGATCATAGCTATAGTAGTCGGCACGAGCCTGACTCGGATTGAATACAATCACGCCAAAAGCGAGCATGAGTGACATGACGCCAAGGTATGAAATTGTGCGGGTAATGTTTTTCATAAATGTTATATATCACTACAATATGGCTATATTAAGCCATATAGTAATCATACGGCTCTTATATGTAGTAATGGTCAGTATTGTATACCAAAATATAGAAAAAGTCAAGTAGCTAGACACAGTTTCGCATGACAGGTGCCTTGTCACTCCAATAAACGATAGGACACCGAGGCGCAGCATATGTGCTCTCTGGCTCCAATAAACGATGATGTAGACGGAGAAAGTGGTAGCTACTATTTGCGCCACAGAGCACATATGCTGCGCCTCGGTGCTTACACTTTAGTAATAATTTGCTACAATAGTCGCATGTCAAAAGACATGAAAAAGCTATCAACTGATGCCTACAAAGGCGTCCGAGACTTCTTCCCTTCCGAGATGGCAGTGGAGAAGCAGATTTTTGATATTTGGAGAAAAACGGTTGAAATGTACGGGTATGAGGAATACGGCGCTTCTGTACTCGAACCAGCCGAACTGTACAAGGCAAAGTCAGGTGATGAAATCGTGAACGAACAGACGTATACGTTTACCGACCGTGGAGATCGAGAAGTGACACTTCGCCCTGAAATGACCCCGAGTCTTGCACGCATGGTTGCCGCACGCAAACGTGAGCTCGTCTTTCCTCTTCGTTGGTATTCAATCCCGAACCTTTTTCGATATGAACAGCCGCAGCGAGGCCGGGTCCGCGAACATTGGCAGCTCAACGTGGATATATTTGGCGTTGAATCAATTGCCGCAGAGATTGAGGTGATAAACATTGCCTATGACATTACCCGATCTTTCGGTCTCACAGACACCGACTTTGAAATCCGCATCAACAATCGCAAGATCATGAATTACGTGACTCGCGACGTGTTCGGCTTGGACGAAGCTGCTGCACAGAAAATCTCGAAGCTTATTGATAAGAAGGACAAAGTAAAGCCTGAATGGTTTGAGGCGGCCGCTACGGACGTGCTCGGCGATAAAACAAAACAATTTTTAATATTACTCAATTCAAAAAACTTTGAGGAATTTGCTTCAAGCCTGCCGCAGACAACCGAAGAACATGTCGGACTCAAGGAAATTCGCGAATGTTTAGCCGGCTTGGAGCGTCTCGGCATTACTAACGCTCGTTTTGACCAGACGTTGATGCGTGGATTCGACTATTACACCGGCATCGTGTTCGAAGTCTATGACCTCAATCCACTCAATCGCCGTTCCGTATTCGGCGGCGGACGATATGATGACCTGCTTTCCCTGTTCGGCAATGAAAAAGTTCCTGCTTTTGGTTTTGGCGCGGGAGACGTCGTCGCTCGAGATCTCATGGAAACGTACAACGCGATTCAAAAAAATTCCGCGCCTGCCGATGTCGCGCTTTGTGTGGTTGGCGATCAGAGTACTCCCTACGCCCTTGAAATCGCCCAATCATTCAGGGCCAAAAATATCCGAGTACTTGTTGATGTATCCAACAAGAAAGTCGGCGATCAGATTAAAAATGCTGACAAGAGAGGGGTTCCCCGAGTTATCTGCATCGGCGACGAAGAAGTCAAAAACGGCAAACTTCGTATGAAAATACTGGCTACGGGTGAAGAGCTCTCTGGTAGTGACGAAGAATTGGCTAGAACTATCCGCACATAGGGGTTTGACATATATACTCAGGTACGGCATCATTGGTGTCGAACAGTTTGAAATCATGTATTTATGAGACCCACGATCCTTGTTGTTGGCTGTGCAAACATGGCCTACGTTTTTGGCAAATTGCGCCACATTCCTGACCATGATGTGTACCATGTGTATGGGGACGAAGCCTTGCGACTCGCAAAGACTCTCGGGAGTCCCATTGCACTCGTGGTGACCGAGCCGTTTCACCCTCTGCATAGCGGTATAGACCCCGCCGTATCAGACAACGGCATAAGTGCAGGACCATTGCTCATCCACGACCTTCGGCAACTGCGCCCTGAAACCACTTTCATTCTCCTCAATGCCAGCCCTGAGCAGGAACGCCTGATCAGCCACGATCAAGTACTCTTTGTCCAGGCCCCGGACTTTTGGAAACTTGGGTCATTGCAGACAATTGTTGAGCATCATCTGCACCTCTTACCCGTCGCGGCTTGATGTCGCAGGCGGTTCGCCAGCCCCACTCGCTCCAGTGAGTGCGGGTTTTTTATTTTTCCTGTACAATGTCCCCTATGCGTGTCATCACATTCGATATAGAAACAAAAAACATCTTTCAGGATGTGGGATCCAATGATCCGGCTGCTCTCGATATTTCAGTCGTAGGCATCCACGATTCATTCACAAACGAATTCTCCAGCTTTCTAGAAAAGGACTTCGGTAAACTCTGGCAGACTCTCGAGCAAGCCGATGCTCTCGTGACCTGGAACGGTGATCACTTTGATATTCCCCTGCTCAACAAATACTATCCAGGTGATCTAACTAAAATTAAAAGCATTGACTTGATGCGCGAAGTACAACTTGTGTTGGGACGTCGCCTCAAATTGGACACTGTCGGAGAAGCAACATTACAACGAAATAAATCGGGTCACGGCCTCGACGCTATCGAGTGGTGGCGAAATGGCGAGATCGACAAGGTGATCAAGTACTGTATCGAGGATGTGCGGCTGACGCGCGATTTATACGACTATGCCCTAGAGAACAAACATCTGAAATACAAGGAGCTTGGCGCGGTCAAAGAGGTCAAACTCAACACGGCGGAATGGGAAAACAGTATTCCCCATGCCATGACGTATACGCTACCGTTTTAGGGTACAATTGGAGCACATTATCTACTAACTTCACACTATGGACCAACGACAAGGCAGTGCCCTAACTATCCCCGGTGCGATTATCATCGCAGCAGCAATCATCGCAGTAGCGCTTATCTATGTCTTCAAACCAGCACAAGCTCCTGCGCTGACAACACAGAATGTACAGCAGCCTCAGCGCATCGAAATCACGCTGACCCCAATTACTGCCTCAGACCACATTCTCGGTAATCCGAACGCCGCAGTGCGAATTGTCGAATTTTCGGACCCATCATGCCCATTCTGCAAAACATTTCATCCGACGATGAAAAAACTCATCGAAGAATATGGCCCGACCGGCAATGTAGCCTGGGTATACCGTGCATTCCCGCTCGATAAACCTGATGCACAAGGTCGCATTCTCCACCCGAATGCCGGACGTGAATCCCAGGCATTTGAGTGTGCAGCCGCACTTGGCGGCAATGGTGCATTCTGGAAATATGTCCATCGCCTATACGAAATCACTCCATCAGACCAAGGTAAAAGTCTTGACCAAAAACTTCTCCCGGACATTGCGCAGTTTGCTGGCCTAGATGCAGTTTCATTCAATGAGTGCCTAACCAGTGGAAGGTTCAAGGAAAAAATCGAGAAGCAGTATCTTGATGGTATAAATGCAGGCGTCTCCGGCACTCCAACAAGTATTTTTGTCCTTTCAAAGCCGGCACCAAAAAGCCTAGATGTCATAATCGCTGATCTGCAGGTACAGATGGGCGTACCGGTTATCATGTCGACTGATAGGCTTCGCATAGTCATGAGTGGCGCAGTTCCTGAGAGTGCACTAAAGGCGATCCTTGAGCCATTGCTAATGGAGGTGAAATAAGCAATCTACACCCCTCTCACTCCGCACCATTTGCATTTCATATCATCGCATTTTGTTCGGGCAATATCACCATTCCACACCGCATCAACGAGAGTCTGGATTTCCTTTTTGACTCGTTCAATATCTGCCTGCTCAATCGGCAATGTCACCGTCGGACACCTTCCCTTTTCATCAGGAGAAACGAATACGAGCGCTGGAATAATGGATCGAGAACGCCATCGTGGATCATGCTGCAGAAGCATTTTATAAAAAATGAGTTGACGAAAATACTTGCCGCTGGAATCACTCTTGGTCTCGCCCTTGATGGCATTGACTGACATAGCCTGCTTTGTTTTGTAGTCAAAAACGTTGACAGAATTACCCACATCAATGATTGCATCTAATTTTCCATGTAGCGGTATTCGGACGGTCTGCCCTTTGTATGCTGCAACGAATTCCGTCTCCACCCAAGTCTCGGTGAATACCTGGGCTTTTTCTCCTTGAGTAAAATGTGATTCAAGCGCCCGTGCCACAGCCGGCGCATCAGCAAGCAATTCTTTAAGAGCAGAGGTCTTTTCGGTACTTGGCAAGAATGATGTCTTAAAGTATTCGTTAATCCTTTCTATTAAAAGTACTTCAATTTCCAACGCAGTTTTTACTTTTGCATTCCAAATCGCATCAAAGGCCGAGTGCATGGCCGTGCCCTTTTCAGCGGCAACTGACGGAGCTTGCGGCAATTTCAGAATACTTTGATACAAAAATGTATTCGGGCATTCGAGAAAATGATTGAGTGCCGTAACCGACAAGCCGTTAGTTAGAAGCGTGTGCTTGGTAATGTCGATAAGTTTCTGGGAAATCCCGTCAGTTTCCGAACTCCCTGCTTCCTGCTTCGTACTCCTTTCTCCGTGCACATGAACCTCATCTACTCCTACCCGCGGCAATTCAACACTTGCCACATGCTTCTCATCAAGCTCGTCAATAAATCGAACTGGCTCCAACATTTTTCCATCCGATTCTTCTTGTGCAGTCAATACAGTTACCTGTTTTCGTGCGCGAGTTAGTGCGACATAAAACAGACGGCGCACGTCGCGAATATCGCTTTCAGTGGTTCTCTTCTTCGGCAACACGAATGAGGCGCCTCGGGGTTTGCCAATCCATGATTCCTCCGTGGCGTATGGGATAAAAACGTAATCGAATTCAAGCCCCTTGCTGCCATGCGCCGTCATGGCTTGAATTGGGACGTCAGGGGCACCAACTGAGACTTTCACTGTCCGTGTCTCAGCTGAAGTACGATATGCCAGCATGTTGCGGATGAGCTCAGCAGGGTCGCGCAGATCGCCTTCGCGTGTCAGTGATTCAGCCAATGAAATAATGCCCCGCCACACATGAATATACGAGGGATTTCGCGCAACCAAAGTGGTAAAACTAGACTCCTCTGCGGCATGAATAAGAAACCCGATGGCTCCATCATTGAGCATAGATCGCTGTATTTTGAGCAGATTACCAATCTCTACCGGCTGACCACTTCGTAGTAACTTGACCACTTCAGTACCTTTTTCAAATGGTATATTCCACATGCCAGCGATTACCGTTCTGGCTAAAGCATCTGTTTTTGATGAATCTGCCAAATATTCAATCAAATCAAAAAAGAGCCGACCAACCGGGTGACTGAAAATGTCGACGCTTCTTTCTGACGATACAGGAATGTGATGTGATTCAAGAAGACGAATCACCCTGTCCAAATCTCGATTGCGTCTAACAATGATAGCGGCTGTAGTTTTGGGTTCTTTTTCTGTAAGAGTGCGCAGTTCATTGACCATGTGTAATTCGATGGCCGATACATTTTCCCCAATAACAACGTCAATCGGGCGCGCCTCGTCATCACTTCCCGATTTCAACTTAATTCGTAAATCCGCATGCTCGCCCTCTTCATAATTTTTCTCAATCATGCCAAAACTTGCATCAAGGATACTTTGATGAGAACGGTAGTTGGTATCCAAAGAAATAAGCTTCATAGACGGCCACTTCTTTTGCAATAATAGAAAGTTCTCCACGGATGCGCCCTGAAAACGATAGATGGCCTGTTTTTCATCACCAACAATAAAGATATTCGGCGTATCAAAAAATTCTGCGATCAGACCGACTATAAAGTTCTGCGCGTCGTTGGTGTCCTGATGTTCGTCGATATGTAGATACAAGTAGCGTTCCTGAATTAATCGTAAAAGTAATTCGTCTTTTCGCAATGCAAGTAACAACTCAATGATTAAATCATTAAAGTCCATCTTTTTCGCCTCCAATTTTTTCATCTCATACAGTTCATAGACATCGCCAAATAAAATAGTGCGGCCATATTTTTCGATCATTTCTTTGGCGTCCGCTTTAAGTTGCCCCTTGGTAGCACCGCGGGTCGAAATGGATTCTTCGTCATTCTTGATACGCTCGATTTCATCTTGGGCAAACTGTCGGACCATTCCAGGAGTAAGCGCCTCCCTTTTTGCATCATCAATGCTGCGAATAATGCCTGAAACGTAAGCATCAGGTTTTCCTGCTGGTCTAATATCGGAAAACTTTGGGTCAGAAATAATTGCGCGAATCAAGGACTCCTGCTCGATGTCCGTCATCTGTTTCAAATCACTTAAATGTAAGAAATGATCAGGGTATTCAGCGATGACCGATGAAGCAAATCCGTGAAATGTATGTATGCGGACATCGTGTGCACGATCTCCAATGATACCCTGTAATTTCTGACGCATGGCTTTAACACCCGCATCAGTATAGGTAATAGCTAAAATGCCATTTGCAGGAGTGTCAGTACGCTTGAGAATGTTGGCAATACGAAGTGTCAGAATCGTGGTTTTGCCCGTTCCGGGGCCAGCTATAACCATGACAGGGCCTTCGATGGCATCTACTGCCTCCTTTTGGGGCTTGTTCAGGCGTTTGTATCGGAGGTTGAATGCTTCCTCTGTCATGCAGAGATTATAGCATTAGTAGTTCTTGAGGCGATTGATCTTCTCATGCTGGCGAATCTTTTCATGCGCTTTTGCCTCAATCTGACGAATGCGCTCGCGGGTAACACCGAACTCCTTTCCTACTTCTTCGAGGGTGTGGGTGATACCATCCATGAGACCATGGCGCATCTCGAGAATCTTGCGCTCCTTTTCAGAGAGATCATTGAGAATCATATTGACCTGATCACGCAGAATACGGCGCGAAGACTCTTGATCTGGTGGGAGTATCTTGTCATCTGGAATAAAGTCCTGGAGCGTCGACTTACCATCATCACTATCATCGCCAACTGGATTTTCGAGAGACACGACATCTTGCTCAATCTTTTCAATCTGGTAGATCTTGTCGACGTCCATACCCATCTCTGTGGCAATTTCATCTGGCAATGGTTCGCGTCCAAGATCATGTGAAAGACGGCGAACTACCTGCTTGTACTTTGCAATGGTTTCAACCATGTGAACTGGCACACGAATCGTGCGTGACTGGTCGGCAAGTGCGCGGGTGATAGCCTGACGAATCCACCAGGTAGCATACGTGGAGAATTTGTATCCTTTAGTCCAATCAAACTTATCTACTGCACGGAACAAACCAAGATTTCCTTCTTGAATAAGATCGAGCAGGGTTAGATCTGGGCTGCGGCCAACATATTTTTTTGCAATAGAAACCACGAGACGGAGGTTTGCTTTCGCAAGAAGATTTTTTGCTTCAATATCGCCTGCTTGGATGCGCTTTGCCAAATCTTTTTCGTCAGACGCGGTAATGAGCGGGTACTGACCGATCTCTTTGAGATACATCTGAATAGAGTCATACGCGGAGTCAGATGAGCTGGTACGCGAGTAGTGAGTGGCAGGCTTCTTTGGAGCGAGATCCTCGATCTCGAGCAAGCCCCCGCCTTCAAGAACGTCCACATTTGCTGCACTGAATTTGCTGTACAATTCATCGAGGAACATGATGTCGTTCTCAATCTGCGGGAACTCCTTCATGATCTCATCATACGTAATGAAACCACGGTCGCGGCCCTTGTTGATGAGCTTATTGGCGCGTACCTCAAAATCCTTGGCTTTGTCCACTTTTGACAGCGGCTTGCCGGACTTGCCGGTCTGCTTTACGGTGCGTGAAGAACCCTTCTTTGATGAAGTCCTCTTTGCTTTGAACGACGAACGCTTTACTGGACGTCGGACTTTTGAACGAGCTTTTGAGGCCCCTTTTTTGGTTTTTCTCATAGGGTGAGAGATGGGAGACTATTAATAACCTGATGATTGTACGGGATTTTTGTAAATGGCGCAAGTACGCGATTAAAGCCTCTTTTTCTTGCCAACTTCAGCCTTACGGATTGAGAGCGCCTGACACTTCTTGGCTAATTCGGTAACGCGAGTCACATTCCCTGCTTTTTCAGCCTGTTTCAGCTCATTCATAGTGCTGATGAGTTCGGTGCCAATCATGTCCTCTTCAAAATTAACAATGAGTTCCTTCATGTGCCTGTCCCACTCTTTTGTGTCGCTTCCAAAGACAGCTTCTGCCTCAAATGCGAGATCGTTTATCATCGACTCGACTTGAGCAATAAGAGCGGAGTACAAATCTCCAGCAATTTTTTGAATTTTTGTCCGATAGATTTTTCCTTGATCTGGCGATGATTTTTCAATATGGAATAGGAGGCCAAAGAGGCGACGGGAAATAAGGTCCAATTGGATGGGGGCTCCTCCGGCGGCACTACCTCTCCCGGACACGCCGTCGACCTCAACTGAGGTTGCGGCTGGTCCTCGGCCGAGCATTCTCGAATCTGCTAATTCGCCTTCGCGGCCTCCGAAGCGTCCGGTTGAGGCAGTGCCCGCCTGCGTCGCCCCCACTACTGGAGCCGTTTCAACCTTAACTTTTTTCAAGTCGTCCCACACCGCAGCTTCTGAGATGTTTGTCTTGTCAGAAATCATTTTCACAAAATGCGCCTGATCCATACGACTCTCGATGCGCGCAAGAAATGGAAAAACTCGGTCACGAAGCGCGCGCCCAATTTTTCGAGGATCTGGAACATCACGCATCACATTACCGAGTTCAAATTCAATGATAGGTTTTGCCCCGCGTAAGATATTTTTCCAATCTTCCGGATTGTGTTGCACTAGATCTGCCGGATCCTTGCCTGCCTGTCCGGCAGGCAGGCCGCCAACGAGATCGGCGATTTTCACATCCATACCCATCGACAGTGCAATACCGGCCGCACGCATCGCCGCTGTCCTACCGGCTGAGTCAGAATCAAAGGCAATGATAATGTTCGGCGACAGACGGCGCACAAGACCAAGATTGCTGATAGCACCGGTTTCACTTATCGCTTCGTCTGTCAGAGCGGTACCTGAAGAGGCAACTGTGTTTTTTATACCAACCTGGTGAGACATGACCAGGTCCATCTGACCTTCAACAAGTATGGAATATCCCATGCGACGAATATCACTCTTGGCCTTGTCGAGACCATAGAGCACCCGTGACTTATCAAATAATGGCGTATCAGGGCTGTTGAGATACTTGGCTGATTTCCCATCATCTTTGAGAATGCGTCCAGAGAATGCAATCACCCGTCCACTCGAATCGGATATTGGAAACATCACACGTCCACGAAAACGGTCGTATACATCACCTTTGTCGCCTTTTTTCGCTAGTCCTGCCTTTTCAATCATGTTCTCTGTCCACCCTTTTTTCTTGAGAAATGTCGTCAAGTTGCTCCAGCCCTCCGGTGCCCACCCAATGCGAAACTCCTCCCGAGTCTTGTCGGCCACGCCGCGGTTTTTGATATATGTCTGAGCATCTTTGGTGCGTGTATACTGATCTCCAAAATACAACGTTGCCGCTTCCATAATCTGATAAAAACGGTCTCGTTCGCCATCGGCTTTGTTGTCCATCGTAAGCTGCACCCCCGCACGCTCTGCCAGCACTTTGAGCGCACCACGAAAATCGAGCCCTTCAAACTGCTCAACGAATGTGAAAATGTCCCCTTTGGCATTGCATCCAAAACAGTAGTACCCGCCACGATCTGGTGATACAAAAAAAGACGGGGTTTTCTCATTGTGAAATGGACACTTGGTCTTATAGGCATTGCCTGATTTTTCCAATTTCACATACTGGCCAATAACCTCATTGACCGGCAGGCGTTCCTTGATCTGTTCAACAATAGTCCGATTCATAGCGTATTTACAGTATAGCCGATTTCCCCAAAAGAAAAAGGCAACCACTTGGCTGCCTTCACCCTGCCGTTTGCAGGATGTTACCCAAGCCACTTCTCCGGCATCTCGCTTCAGTCGCAACTCTTCAAGCTTGAACAGAAGATCGCTCCACGTGGCATCTTTCCTGCCACAGAGAATAGTCGCGAACTTCTCCCGCCTCTCTTCGGTCATGGCTGGCAAAATGAACGTCTGCATCAAGAAAGTTGTTGACGAGGTAAACGTCGTCCATTTTGCATCCTTCTTCAAATCAAGAAAAACAGCAACGTGCGGCCGAATCTCTTCAAGAGTCGCTCCCTCTTTGAGCTTGAAGGCTTGACTGCAATGACTCGATACTTGCAGTAGTTAGCAAGGTAGTGTCGTTGCTCCTTCGTCAGAATTGTTTTTGGTGCTGATTTTCGCTCCATCTTTGCGTCAGACGAAGCGCCTCCATCCGGTGCCGCGGGACTGTTCCAAATTGCGAAAAGCGTCATTAACGCGCCAAGAATTGGTTTGTTCATAGGTGTGCTGGGTGCCACATATAAGCATAGCAAAGAACCCCACCATATCAATCAAACAAAATGGGGACAAATATGTTCCTATACGGTGCCAAGGACCAGGATCGAACTGGTGACCCTTCCCTCTTCAGGGGAATGCTCTACCAACTGAGCTACCTTGGCAAATCTTATTTCAGATATCCTTTCAGGGTATCCAACGTGCTTTGTGCGCTATTTATATTATTCTCAACCCCCTGGATGTTGCCTGAAAGCTTGCTATAGGCATCCATTGTCGCGTTAAGATATGGCTGAATGAGATAGTAGGCACCAAAACTCAAACCAATGATCGCAACCCAATAGAGTACGCGCATAATCGTCGAGAACCTATTGGCTCGGCGCATGGCACGCAATATCTCGTTGTTCTCCTCAGCGAGCTTGTATGTTCGCTCGAGCAAGGAGCGCTCTTCATCGGTCATAAAAACACTATAACAGAAAATATCATTGTCCGCAAAATATGCTATAGTTTTCTCGTTCAACAAATAACGAGCCCTGCCCCCGTAGTTCAATGGATAGAACAGTTCCGTCCTAAGGAATAGATGTAGGTTCGATTCCTACCGAGGGCACCATGAACACCAAAAGAAATGTCTTTTTGTGGGCTCTCTACGACTTTGCGAACTCTATCGTATCGATCGTGTTTTTTCTCTACTTCGCTCAGTGGCTCGTAGTAGAAAAGGGTCTTTCCGATTTTTGGTACAACCTGACCTTTCCGCTTTCTTCTTTTCTTCTTCTTATAACTGTTCCCATAAGCGGCTTTCTCTTGGACAAGTATTTTAGGAGAATTACCGGGTTGCGCTATACCAGCGTGATAACTACTCTACTCTATTGCTCCTGCGCACTGTCGGCCATTGCTGACAAAGAAATACTTGCTCTTGTGCTTTTCATTATTGGCACTTATTTTTACCTGCTGACCTTCACTTTTTACACTCCGCTTTTAAATGACATAGCCACACCCGAGCGTCGTGGTCGCGTCTCCGGTTGGGGCATCGCCGCGAACTATCTTGGCCAATTCGCCGGTCTCCTCTTTGTTCTACCATTTTCTACTGGCGCATTAACCCTTTTTCATGCGTCTCCCCGCGCAGAAACACTTCTCCCTGCAAGTATTCTGTTTACTATTTTAATGTTGCCGATGCTTATTTTCTTTAAGGAGCCCAAACGAGAAGTTCGCACAATGCACATCAAACACGACTTCAGAGAACTATTCAGCAAAAGTAAGGAAGTCTTTTTATATCCAGGCGTGGCACTCTTTATTCTGGCGTATTTTCTCTTTAATGATGCGATCCTGACTTCATCTAACAATTTTTCCATCTTTCTCCAACAAGTCTGGGGTGTATCAGATACGATCAAAACCTATTTGCTTATGGGAATTGTAATTACCTCCGCAATCGGCGGCCTCATTTCCGGCATTGTTGCTGACAAACTGGGACACAAGAGAACCCTGCTGTGGGTCCTTACCGGCTGGGTATTAATCCTTCCGCTCATTGGATTTCTGACCAATTTCACTCTCTTCGTCATTGTCACCGTAATAATGGGTTTGTGGTTTGGCGCCAACTGGACAGTCTCTCGTTCGGTCATGGCCTATCTGGCTCCGCACCATGCGCACAATTTGGCCTTTGCATATTTTGGCCTAGTTGAACGGGCATCTTCATTTGTAGGGCCAATGATTTGGAGTCTTGTGGTTGCCACAACTGCACACGGTGGTACAGATAAATACAGATACGCAACCTTGGCAGTTACGGGATTTATTATTATTGGACTGTTCGTATTAAAGAAAGTGCGGAGCGATACACCACAGGATCATATGTCGGCTACTTCCTAATTTAGTTTCATAATTTTCTACCAATTACTCGCTGTCATCATTCCCTACTTTCCCCGTCTTCTCAAACTCCTTGAGCGCATCCGTGATCGGATCAAACTTTCCCGCGAGAATTGCCGGCAAATTGTGCCATGACTCTTTGATACGGTGATCGGTCACGCGATCCTGTGGAAAATTGTAGGTACGAATCTTTTCGGAACGACTACCGGTACCAATCTGGCCCTTGCGGTCTGCAGCAAATTTTTGAGCAGCTTTTTCTTCCTCGAGTGCCTCAAGTTTGGCAGTAAGAATTTGCATGGCCAATTCTTTATTGGCACCCTGTGAACGTTCGGCGGTCGAGCGTACATCAATGCCTGTCGGCTTGTGGATGAGACGGACAGCAGACTCAACTTTGTTGACGTTCTGTCCTCCCTTTCCACCAGCACGAGAAAATTCCATCTCGAGATCAGCTGGATTGATCACAAACTTTGATTTCTTTCGTATAGGCATAATGGCGACAGTCACGGTGGATGTATGCACGCGGCCCATTTTCTCTGTCTCAGGAACACGCTGGACACGATGAACGCCAGTTTCCCAGCGCAATGTTTCGAAGGCATCCTTTCCACGGAATTCGAGTGATGCTTCCTTGTATCCACCGAGATCGTTTTTTGATTCATCAATAATCTTCATGGCCCAACCCTTGCTTTCGCCGTACCTCTTGTACATATCCATGAGCTCGGCGGCAAAGAGCGCGGCTTCATCGCCACCTGCTCCGGCACGAATTTCCAAGATCATTTCCTTTGGCTTTTCCTCTTCAACCACATCAGCTGTAATAATAGCCGCCATCTCTGTTTCCAGCGACTTCTTTTGTTCCACAATAGACGCAAGTTCGTGTTCGGCCATATCTTTCATAGAAGGATCAGCCTCAATCATGCCACGGACCTCAGCTTCATCTTTTGCAAGCTTCTCATAGAGTCCTGCCATGAACACCGTCTTGGGGTTTGATTTGTAGGTGTCGAGATTCATAAAAAACGCGGATTTAGGAATTAAGATTTACGAATTAAGAATAACACAAAAGCATAAGCTATACATGCGCTTATTCTTAAATCCTAAATCCTAATTCTTATTTCTTAACTGCTGCTTTTGCCTGGCGGTTCTTGAACTTTTCGACGCGTCCTGCGGTGTCGATGGTCTTTTCCTGATTTGTGTAGAAAGGATGAGAAGCGCTCGAAATTTCAACATGGTGGATCGGATATTCCTTGCCGTCAGTCCACTTTGCGGTCTCCTTGGTAGCGATAGTTGAGGCAATCAAAAACTTGGCGCCGCTTGAGTTGTCGGCGAAAATAACCGGGCGATAGTTGGCTGGATGAATGTCTTTTTTCATGGGTGATAATGTAACACGTTCAGGACATGAGCGCAAGCACGACCGACCCATGCTATAATGATGCCGACATGAACAGCGTTCCTCGTTCACACACTATCTATACCATCGCCGTCATCGGTTTTATCTATACCCTGCACATGGTATTGCCGATGTATTCGAACTCCAGCTTTCTCTCGTTATTTGCAGACGAAAAAACAGTCGGCTTCATATACATGGCCAGCGCCGCTGTCTCTATTTTTTTCTTTTTATTTGCCTCATCTATTATTCGCCGCTTCGGCAATTATGCCACTTCGATTACCCTCGTCTGCATACAGATAGTTCTGTTCTATGGTTTGGTTACAGCACAATCCTCAACAACTATCGCCATCCTTTTTATCCTGCAATCAGCAGTGGTCTCACTCATCAGCCTGACGCTTGATATTTTCCTTGAAAAATATACTGACGGCGGCCACGCAGGTACCATCCGCGGACTCTATACGACCACGCTCAATGCATCCTGGCTCATCGGTCCCATGATCGGTAGCATGCTGATCAATGGCATGGATAATTACCGCAATACCTACATCGCGGCCTTGGCCATGCTCTTTCCTCTGCTCTATCTTATTCACAAAAATTTTCCGCGGTTCAAAGACCCGAATTATATTCATCTTTCCCCATGGCAGCTGGTCAAACATATTTCATCAAACAAAAACTGGAGCTGTCTCTTTTTTGCCAACATTATTTTGCAGACATTTTACGCCTGGATGGTCATTTATAGCCCAATTTACTTGAACACAGTCATCGGCTTCGGCTGGAGCGATATTGCCATTATTCTGACCATCATGCTCATACCATTCGTCGTCGTGCAGTATCCTTTAGGCAAACTCGCTGACCGCAAATATGGAGAAAAGGAAATTATGGTTATCGGGTTTATCATTATGGGTGTTGCGACCATGGTCCTACCATTCATCACCTCTCACAATGTAGCGATTTGGGGTATCGCGCTCTTCCTAACGCGCGTCGGAGCGGCTGCAGCAGAAATCATGATGGAAACCTATTTCTTCAAAACGGTCTCCTCACGTGACTCGGCCGTACTCGGCCTCTTCCGCATCACCCGACCACTCTCAAACTTCATCGCCCCTCTCGTGACCGGCTTTGGACTGATCTTCATGTCACACAACTTTTTGTTTATCCTGATTGGGATAATTTCTTTGGTAGGAATTATTCCGGCGATGATGATAAAGGATACGAAGTAAAAAAACGGCAGCCGATTTCGACTGCCGTCCCGAATATTCGGATTGACTACGGTTTCTTGATTTCCTCCTTGAGCAACCGCTGAACTTCAGCGACGGGCCCATCCTTCGCGCCGAAAATCTGCCGGCCCATGACCAGATAGTCGCCGCCCGCTGCAAGGATTTCCTGCGGCGTTCCCGTTCGTTTCTGGTCTCCGGCATCTACGCCAGGAGAGCGTGCCCCCGGTACCACCAGTTCGAGCTTGGGGAATTCACTTTTGAGCATTGGAACTTCCTCAAATGAACAGACGACACCATGCACACCAGCACGACTGGCGATAGCCGTGAGCTTCCTCACCTGCTCGATTGGTTGACGACCATAGACTTCTTCGCAGTTTGCGGCATCCATGGAAGTGAGCACCGTGATTGCCAGAACTTTTGTCGGCGTGCCCTCAAACGCCTTAACAGCAGCTTTGAGCATCACCTCACTTCCACTCGCGTGGACAGTCACCGCCCAGGGCGGGTTACCAGCAAAGCGCTTGCAGACGTTTGCAATGGTGTTGGGAATGTCATGGCCCTTGAGATCAACCATGACACGGCCATACACATGAAGATCGGGAATCAGATCCCGGTACCCTTCCCAAAACAACAGATCGTTGACTTTGAGGATGCAACCGGTAGTACGGAGCTGATCCACGATTGGAAGGATTTCCTCCCACGGCTTCCCATCGAGCGCGACAATGATCGGATTTGCGGCCTCGACTTCAAGCTTGCAGCGCGGCATGACACCGCTGGTAATAAGTTCCCGACGAACGTCGTGGAGCGTCATACCGGCCCAAACTTCCTGATTCGCGAGTCCCGCCTCGACGAATTTTGACTTCCAGCCTTGCTGGCGATCAACCAGAACGACGAGCGGACCGAGATCTACGCCTGCGTCCAAGCAAGTTCGCACCGGGGCGATCTTTGATGCCCCATCAGTGACAACGTCGTCCAGAATCACGAACGGCTCGTCTTTGACCAAACGTCCGATTACGCTGGCCTTGCTGACGCGGCCTTCCTTTGGTTGGTCACGAAGGGTCGCATACGGCATGTTGAGAAGCATCGAGAGCGGGCCCGCAAAACAGCTCACGGCGTCGGGAACTTCCCCGAAACGTTGGACGCCAAGCCGAGTCAGCGGAATGCCATACAGCCGAGTCAGAAGTTTCAACACAGCCGGATCATTCCGTGCATTGCGCAGATTGATGTAAATGTCCGTTTTGCCGCCGCTCTTGAGCGGAAGACTGCGCGTGTTATCAACCTTGATGACATCGCCATCCGATTGAAGCAGCGCGGATAGTTTCGCGTTTTTCCCACGGAGCAAGCCAGTGGGAATTTCCAACACTTTTCATGTTTGCCTTTGGTTGTGAAAGTGTTATCCGAAGCCATTGTAGCGACGACACACTTCTAGACACCATACTACTTCGTGATTAATGCGATGTCAATTTAAATCTTCCTCGCCTCTACACACAAAAACAGTGGGATTTCCTTCCGAGTGCGATCCTCTTCCTCTGCACGCGGCCCTGGCTGACTTTTTTTATGAGAAATCCATTCTTCAAGACGAACTACCGAAAATCCTGCCTTATTGAGCGCTTTGAAATATGATTGAAGCGGACGATGGAATGAAACGGTAAACTTTTTCTTTTTTGGATCTTTCTCGCCTGGTGTCATATCAATCTTTGAGCGAGCATCTGACATGTACGAATCGAGACGGCGAAACTGCACCGACTTTTTATCATCCCACGACCATTCTGAACCACCAGGAATGCGGAATGCCGGATGATTGATAACAAAAACAAGTCGTCCGCCGGATTTGAGCGCGCGCGATGCTTCAGCAATAGCGCCGGCAAGGTTCTCTATGTTCTGCAACGCCAAGGTTATGGTCGCCACATCAACTGAACCATTCTCAATAAATGAAAGACTGTCAGCAGGCGCAACATAATATTCGACGTCACCACCGGCAACTTTTTGGGCCTGTGCTTTTTCTATGAGTTCAATAGAAATGTCACACCCAATCACCTTTGCTCCTGCTGCAGCATAGGCACGAGAAAAATAGCCTTGGCCACAGGCAATATCGAGAATAGTCATCCCCTTCTTTGGTTCAATAAGACGAAGAATGTTCGGCATGACCACATTCTTTTGGTATGAATCTGAGCTTTGTTCCAAGAGATCGTCGTACCATTCGGCCACGCCGCCCCAAGAGGTTGAAGTAGGTTTCATGGGCATAAAATAGCACATATTGCCTCGGATTCATACCTATGTTACAATCTTTTACCTATGATAAATGCAGAAGTAACCCGCAATCCGAACGAAAACGCCCTAGGCGTTATTCGACGTTTTACTAGAAAAGTCCAAGGATCTGGCATCATCCAGCGCAAGCGCAGCATCCGTTTCGCTACCCGTGTCCAATCTTCATACAAGGTCAAGCAGCGCGCACTCAAGCTCATGAAGCGCCGCAGCGATCTCGCAGAGCTGGTAAAGCTCGGCAAAGCTCCAGTCAAGCCAGAGCGTGGTGGCAAGAAATAAAACGGTGAAGAAGGGTTCTGCAACATTCTCTCTCATCAACGAAACCGACAGTCATATTCCGGCTGTCGATTTTCTTGCCATCAAAGACGCTGCACTCGGCACAACATATACGCTCAATCTTATTTTCACTGATTCAGCCAAGATCAAGAAGCTCAACACCATTTACCGAAACAAAGAATGCGCTACGGATATCTTGAGCTTCCCTCTTTCGGAAACCGAAGGTGAAATGTATATCTCGGAAAAAGAAGCGCGCAGTGAGGCAAAGAAATTCGATCGTTCCTACGATAATTTCATTGCATTTCTTTTCATACACGGTTGTACCCATTTGAAAGGATATGACCATGGGGATATAATGGAAGGTATAGAAGCCAAGCTCAGAAAACAGTTTGGCGTATAGTTGCAAAATTACAAAGTGATTTTGAAATTTGTAGTTTGCAGTTTTGAATTTACCTACTCATGGCTCGAAACATCATTACCGGAATCGACGTCGGCACCTACCACGTGAAAGTGGTTATTGCGAGCACCAAAGAAAAAACAGAGCGTGGTCAGCCACGAATCATCGGTGTTGGCATTGCCGATACCCGCGGCGTGCGCCATGGGTATGTCACCAATGTCCGCGATGTTTCCGAGAGTATCCGTGCGGCTGTTTCGATTGCCGAGGAAAAAGCTGGTACAAAGATTCGAAAAGCTTTTGTCGGCGTGGGAGGTATCGGGCTCAGCGCCACGCCTGTTGCCAGTTCGATCATTACTTCACGTGCAGATGCAGAAATTACCGAGCTTGATCTCGCCAAACTGCGCGAACAGTGCGAAAAAGATCTGCCAACAAATGCGAAAGCTAACCGCCGCATTATTTATGAAATACCGGTACAATATAAAGTAGACAATTTTCCTTCTCTCGGCGCGCCACTCGGCATGACTGCCAACAAGATCGAACTCAAGACACTCTACATCACTTGCCTCGAGCATCATGTAGCTGACCTGATCGCCGCTGTCAACGAAGCTGGTATCGAAGTCGAGGACATCATGGCGTCGCCGATCGCCGCCGGCTTTGTCACGCTCACCAAGGCCCAAAAGATTGCCGGTTGCGTACTCGCCAACATCGGCGCCGAGACTGTCTCGATTGCCGTGTTCGAAAACAGCATCCCCGCATCACTGGAGGTATTTCCGATCGGTTCGACTGATATCACCAATGATATTGCTCTTGGACTCAAGGTGCCCCTTGAAGAGGCTGAACAGATCAAGATCGGCGCAATCACCGGTTCATCGTATCCGCGCAAAAAACTGGAGGAAATTATCAGCGCACGTCTCTATGACATTTTCGAACTGATTGAGGCACATCTCAAAAAGATGGGCCGCAATGGTTTGCTACCGGCTGGCATTATTATTACTGGTGGGGGTTCGGCACTCAACTCCATCGACGATCTAGCCAAGGCTGCATTGAAACTGCCATCACGCATCGGCTCAATGGGTCTCATCGACGGCAAATCTTCATTCAAAGACAACCCACTCTCGGTTGCATATGGTTTGTGCATCTGGGGCGCGCATGCTGATGATAGTTCAGAGATAGACACCTCGGGTATTTTCTTTAGAAATCTGTGGAAGCAAGTGCAAAGGATGGTGAGGCAATTTTTGCCCTAGTATAAAAATAAATGCGCCCCGAGGGATCCTCCTCGGGGCGATTGCGACTGGCGGTCATCAGGAACCGACGCGCGACTGAACTTTCTCGAACAAGGCCACGAGCTGTTCGACCTCCGGATCGCCATGCAGGTCCGCCAGATAGAACCGGCCGCATGCGCGGTGGACTTCCGCGAGGCTCACGGCGAACGTGTCAGCCACCTCACTCGGCGTCTTGTCCTTGCAACGAGCGGTCAAGAAGATGAGCAGGTCCTTGTCAGCCTTGCCATTCTGCTCGCTGATCGGTCCTTCGGGACGATCTTGCCGTGGCGGCTTTTCAGTCCGCGGTGTGCGTTTCCGCCGCACAGATGTGACAGGCTCAGCGGTCGTCGCACCAGCTTTGCCGTTAAGCAGTCCTGCCGGAATATCGGCCTGAACCTTGTCCACAAGTTCCTTCAAGGGTCCGCCCTCGGCATACTGCTTGGCCGCGCCATCCTTGAGCGTATAGACGCCACCGGAGTTTTTGTTCCCGAACACGGGAAACACCGTGCTGGGACTAATCTCGTTCAATGCGCAAGCCAGGTGGGCAATTGCCTTGCGTGCAAGGGTGGCGTTTTCGCCTTCCGCCTTACCCCGTTTGAGTTTGAGCGGCGTAACATTCTTGTCGCCGACGGCCTTGCAGACCGCTTTGACAATGTGCTTCACGAGCTTTTCGTCTTTTCCATTCGCATTCATGACTTGTTCACCATCCTTCTCTGCTGGTTGTGCCGGCACGCCCCCATTCGGACCTCCGGCGATTGTTGATACAACTTTCCTTGAAGCTGGAACTGTTGGCGCAGATGGCGTCGTAGTCGCTGCTGTAGCCACGGACGGTGGTCGAGCTGCTAACGGTGCCGGTCTAGGCGTTCTGGCTTCAAATTTTTTTCCCTCATCCAGTGTATGTTCCCGGGGAATCTCAATCTCCGCTGGAGTCTCCTCCTCAGGTTCAACAACCATCGGAGGTTTTGCTGAGGATGGGGACGGTGATCGTGACGCGGACTTCTTCTGTGCATCTTCCCGCGTCAAACACTGGAAAAACCAGGTAAAGTTGTGCTTTGTGCTCCTGCACTCGAACAACAACTTTTCGTCATCATCAAGTTGATCCGGTTGGCGAAGTACTACGCCGGTATCAAGCTCGTCCGGGGTGCGCCCTTCGACACGCCTAGAGAACGTGAACTTACGAATCTTCCCTTTGGACCAGTCACCCAGCTCAAGAAAAAACTCGTACTCCGAGAACGAAGCTACTGCACCCAACTTCCCGGTAAAAAAGCTAACACCGCTTGTGATGCCACATTCATGCTTGAGAAAATCGAATGCGTGCAGGTCGCGACGGTCAGGAACGGCGTCATCAGACACCAGTCGGGCCGTATCAACCGTTAGAACGATCGGACTAGTCGGCACCAATGCAGAATCGGTTTCTGTGCTCATGGGTCAAATATCCCTTTCAATTTAGGAACCTCGGAATTGAGGGTCCGACACATCTACGCAAAAAACTACCACGGGTTATAGCGTATGACAATAGCCACAGAAAATTTACAAAATCAATTTTTGTGTCCTAATAAAATCCCCTTCCCCCAGCCTCCTTGCACCCTTTTCATAACTTGATATGATAGAGAGCGTAATATCTACCACGACGTCATCAACGACCTCGGAGTTTGCACCCTGAATACCCTGTCCGCACGCAATCATCCGTTGGTCGCTTTTGTTTTCCCCCGATACTTATTTAATTCACCCACCATGCCTAATATCACTCCGGACATCGAAGCATTCGCGCGTATCAAAGTTCTTGGCGTCGGCGGTTCCGGCGGCAATGCAGTCAACCACATGATCTCCTCGAAGGTTCGTGGGGTTGATTTTATTGCCATCAATACCGATTCACAGGACCTCCATCGATCACTCGCAAAAAAGCGTGTCCACATCGGCAAAAATATCACCCGGGGGCTCGGCACCGGCATGAACCCTGATCTCGGTCGACGCGCAGTCGAAGAAACCCGCGACGAGATCCAGGAGGTCGTCAAAGGCGCAGACATGGTTTTCGTCACCTGCGGACTCGGCGGCGGCACTGGTAGCGGTGCCAGCCCGATGGTTGCCCGTGTCGCAAAGGAGCTCGGCTGTCTCACTGTTGGCGTAGTTACCAAACCATTCTTTTTTGAGGGACGTCAGCGTTCCCGTATTGCCGAAGCTTCTCTCGAAGATCTTCGCAAAGAAGTAGATGCTATTATTGTCATTCCGAATGATCGCCTTCTTTCAGCTATAACAAAGGAAACCAGCGTCAAGAATGCCTTTGCTATGTGTGATGAAATTTTGCGCCAAGCTGTCGAAGGTATTTCTGACCTCATCACCACACCAGGACTCATCAACATCGACTTTGCCGATATTCGCACCGTTATGGAAAATGCCGGCTCTGCACTCATGGGTATTGGTTCTGCATCTGGCGAAAACCGCGCCATCGAAGCCGCCAAGGCTGCTATCAATTCACCACTTCTCGACGTTTCCATCACCGGCTCCAAGGGTGTTCTCTTCTCTATTGCCGGCGGCGAAGACCTTACCATGTTCGAGATCCAGGATGCCGCCAAGGTTATTACCGAGTCTATTGATCCTGAGGCCAAGATTATCTTCGGTACTGTCCGTGATGACAAGCTCAAGAAAAATGAGATCAAGATTACCGTCATCGCAACAGGGTTCCCTGAGTCCAATACGGCTGCCCCTCGCTCTTCTTCCCCCGTCTCAGCTGAGCCAACCATCGCGTCTATTATGAAGAGCGCCGCAGACAAAGCAGAGCGACCGGAACGCGGCAAGATTTTCAATTCCATGTCTGACGTAAAGCGTGACGCCGTTTCCGATAAAAAGGCTGAAAAGGAGGATAAAAAGGACGATGATGATGACTGGGGTGCGATACCGGCATTCTTGAGGAGAAGTAAATTGAAATAGAAAAGGGCCCGCAAGGGCACTTTTTTTGCGCAAGATATACCGCTCTCTTTTCCTTCATGCTACAATAATCCAACTATGACCTACGACCTCGCAATCATTGGTGGCGGACCGGCCGGAGCGGCTGCTGCTGTCTATGCGGCCCGCAAACGATTACGTTCAGTATTCATCACCAAGGATTGGCTCGGCCAGAGTAATGTGTCGGAGAAAGTTGAAAACTGGGTTGGCACGGTCGCTATATCGGGACTCGAACTCTCAGAGAATCTTAAAAAACATGCCAAAGCCTACGCGGACGGTGTGATTGATTTCAAAGAAGGTGAACTTGCCACAAAGCTTGAAAAGGCTGGCGGGCACTTTTCCATTACTACAACCAAAGGAACCTATGAGGCAAAGACTGTTTTGATTGTTTCAGGCAGCAGTCGTAGGAAATTGACAGTTCCAGGTGCTGAAAAGTATGAGCACAAAGGTCTCACCTATTGTGCTTCATGTGATGGCCCTATGTATGCCGACCAAGACGTCGTTGTTGTCGGCGGAGGCAATGCGGGATTTGAGAGTGCCGCACAACTTCTCGCATATTGTAAGAGTGTTACCCTTCTATCTCGCAGTGGTTTCAAGGCCGACCCAAGCACTGTTGAAAAAGTACTCAAAAACCCAAAGATGAAGGCCGTCGAATTTGCTTCGCCAAAGGAAATAAAGGGTGGCCAATTCGTAACGTCTCTGGTCTATACAGAAACCAAGTCAGGAAAAGATACCGAGGTTCCAGTCACTGGCATCTTTGCAGAAGTTGGATCTGTGCCAAATACGAATTTTGCCAAAGACCTTATCAAGCTCGACAAGGTCAATCGTGTTGTCACTGATCCAAAAAACCAGCGATCTTCAGTCGAGGGCATTTGGGCTGCCGGTGATTGTACTGACGGACTCTATCAGCAGAACAACATTGCCGCGGGAGATGCAGTGAAGGCAGTTGAGGATATTTATTTGTATGTGCACGCAAAATAGCTAGCGGCATGCGGCCCACAATCCTTTCTGCAAGTCTTTGGCCTGCTTCTCAATTCCCCTAAACTCCTTCTGATACATATAGGGTGTCCCGAATGTATATTCACGCGCATACCCTTCTTGGAGTAAGAACCTGTTCACGAACACATCATCAAGGAACACGTACGCCAAATAACGCCCATATTTATCTTTTTCTTCCCTGTCGGGATTGAGCTTCAATCGGACTGTTTTTCCCTGTAATAAACTTTTTGTCTCATCAGATGCTTCTTTTCCGTAACACTGCACTGATTTTCGTGGATCGACGGTCTCCGGTGTGTCTATACCCAACATGCGAATAGTTTCTATATGACGACCTATTTTTACGTTGAATGTATCACCGTCTTTTACCTCAGTGACTTGATAAGACTCACTTTCATCTATGGACGGACCGGAGAATGCGCGGACAATGACATACCCAGTAAACACACACGTGCACACAATAAGCACAGTAACGACGACGAGAAACGTCGTGATTTTTTTGTATTCCATTTTTCGTAAATGATGACGTTGCAGGCGTCTTCCCAGTAGCCCTACGGGGAATCGAACCCCGATTACCGCCTTGAAAAGGCGATGTCCTAACCGTTAGACGATAGGGCCCTCCTTCGCTCTCGCATGTGCTCGAGCTACGGCGGGCAGGCCGTATGAGAGGCATATTAACATTTTTTGAAAAAATGGCAAAAAATGCTAAGGTATAGCGGTTCATCACCGCAATTACCTTGGAGAGGTGGCAGAGTGGTCGAATGCACCGCTTTCGAAAAGCGGCAGGGGCGCAAGCTCCTCGGGAGTTCGAATCTCCCCCTCTCCGCCAAAGCACTGAGCAAAGCGAATATGCTTTGCGTGAGAGGAGTGACGCGCCTGCGCGCGTCACGTGGGAGATTCGAAAAGGCTGAACCTATTTTCGAGGAGCTCTGCTCCGAGAAAATGTGAAGCCTGTACAGAGTCTGTAAGACTCAAATCTCCCCCTCTCCGCAACGAGTACGTGACAGTGTATGGAGACCTAGACTTAGCCGCGAATCAGTGGTATTGTCTGCAACGAACCCTTTTACAGAAAGACCTCGAACTATGAACGCAAAAACACTTGCCTGGGCGGTTTTCATCGCCCTTGGCTACGTCTGTTGGCCCATCGTCGGTAAACGCGTCGGTGCACCTGGAGTTTGGATGGGAACCATCATCAACTTCTGCGGCCTGGTCTGCATGTTGGCACTATCATCGCGACAACTCATCAATGGACCCATGGTGACAACCAAGGCGATTCTCGCTCTCGTCGCCGTCGGCATATTCAATGGAGCCGCGGTCTATGTGTACAGTCTGAAAACGACCGACCCACAGATTAATACAGGCGTATTCATCGTCCTTATCAGCATTCTGTTGACGACATTAGCACCACTAGTGGATGGCCTGCTCAATGCCACCATGCCATCAGCAAAACAGTTTGCCGGCATTGCTTTGGGTCTCATTGCCATTTACCTGATCAACAGCAAATGAACCGCCTGTTCGCTGCCCGCTTGAGTGTCTGCAAGGAACTCCGGCGGGCGATTTTATTTCCCCAACGCCATTTCCCTTCACCAATAAAAAGAGTATTATACACTCATGAAAAAACTCACCATCGCCATCACTGT